>NZ_JBFUIB010000010.1:0-48599 GCF_056402095.1 Peribacillus sp. P4_C12 | reverse complement strand
CCCATCGATTCGCTCGACTTGCATGTATTAGGCACRCCGCCAGCGTTCGTCCTGAGCCAGGATCAAACTCTCCGAAGAAATGTTTGACTTGCTCATTTTGCTTTTTTGATAGTGTGTGCTCACTTAAAAATTAACGTTGGCGCTTTGTTTTGTTCAGTTTTCAAAGAGCAATTTGTTGTCGTTTCTCTCAGAAGCGACTCCTATAATGTAACACATTGTGTCACGTTTCGTCAACAACTTTTTTTAAAAAGTTTTCAACAGCTTGTTGAGCTGTTTAAGTTGTTGTCTTAGCGACAAGAAATAATATACCATGTACAAATAATGTTTGCAATATGTTTTTCAAAACTTTTTTTCGAAAAAGGTGTTTTTTTCATTCTCCTTCTATATATTCCTTTCTAGAATAACTCTTTTTCGAATGCGCCAAGCCCCCCTACCTCAAAAACACAGTCCGCCGCTTCAGCTGAATTAACTCGCATATTTCCCCTTAATCCCAAATAGACATATAAAGATATCTTCTTTCTTTGAGGTGAAGCAATGAATCTATCATTAATCGCACTACTCATTTCTTACAGCATGGCTCTTTACTTATTTAGCACTGCTTATTATGAAGCCATAAAGTTCAGTAGGGAAAAAGGGAAAGTGAATGGTACAACGTTTTTGTTTAGCTTTACATTTGCCTTGATCTTCACTCGGATTACCTATTTGTTTTATCCCTATTAAATAAAAGCAGTAAGTCGGATTCGACTTACTGCTTTTATATGGAGACTGCTTCTTTTTTCTGCACCTTACTATTCTGTTCATCCTTTAGGAATATCATCAAGCCGGCCAATATGATGGTACCTCCTAGGATTTGCGTCCAGAGTATGGGTTCACCAAGAATGAAGTAAGCTAGAATTGTCGCTCCAATCGGTTCCAGTAAGATTCCCATAGAGATTGTTGAAGTACTTAACCACTTCAATGACCAGTTGAATAATGAATGCCCTAATAGAGTCGGGAAAATAGCAAGCAAAACGAAATAAATCCAGTCGACAGTAGGATATGGTCCCAGCGGCTCTCCCTTAAGGACAACGTAGAAAAACAATGTAAATGCACTAATTGCATACACGACAAAAGTGTATGTTATAGAAGAGATACGCTTTCTAACATTTTGACCAAATAGTAAATAACCAGTTACTAACGCACATGCAACAAGGGAAAGAATGTCTCCCCAAAGCGCCATACCGCTGATTCTAAAATCTCCCCAGCTGATGACAAGACTGCCGGCTATCGCGATGATCCCGCTTAATATTGCCTTCATTGAAAATCGTTCTTTAAAAAACAAGTAAGCCCCGGCAAACGCAAATAACGGCTGAAGGGTGACAAGCACAGTTGAACTCGCAACCGACGTGTAATTGAGCGATTCAAACCATAATATAAAATGAAAAGCTAGGAACACACCTGCCGCAATCGAACACAACCAGTCCTTTTTCTCAATGAATTTAAGTTCATGGCGGTATTTTATTATGAAAACCGGCAACATAAGTAGAACAGTAAATAATAAACGATAAAAGGCTATAACACCTGATGGAGCAGATGCTAATTTAACAAGTATGGCCGAAAATGAAACGGATGCCACACCTATCGCCAATGCAAAATAGGGATTTATTTTAGGTATTTGCATTCTTGTTCCTCTTTTCATGTTGAATTACCTATCATTGTACTCTATTTTACTATGGTAAAATTATTAGAGTGAGTTATTTGAAAAAACGGGTATATTGCACCAATCATATAATTCTCGATACTCTTTCGGAAGTGGTGAACATTATGGAATGGACATTCGATCCTCAATCAGAACTGCAAATACTTATTAAGCTGGGGATCTCAGCTCTCCTTGGATTAATTATCGGGCTAGAGCGAGAAATGAAACGAAAACCCGTTGGATTAAAAACAAGCTTGGTTATTTCCATCGTCAGCTGTTTATTAACGATTGTTTCCATGGAGTCAGCTTATAAATTCCCCGGAAGTGACGATGTAAATATCACAATGGATCCCTTACGTCTTGCCGCACAGATTGTTTCTGGCGTCGGCTTTATCGGGGCCGGCGTTATTCTCCGCCGTGACAATAACAGCATCTCCGGTTTAACCACCGCTGCCATCATTTGGGGAGCAGCCGGAATTGGGATTGCTGTCGGAGCTGGATTCTTTCTCGAAGCAATTGCCGGAGTCATTCTATTAATCATCAGTGTCGAATTGGTACCCGTAGTCGTCACCTGGCTTGGCCCGATGAAATTACGGCAAAAAGAAATCTTTCTGCAGCTAGTGGTAAAAGATAAAGATGACATCGCTTTAGTTCTCAAAAAAATCAAAGACGAAAAGATTTTCATCAAAAACCTAAGAATCAAAGATGTTGCAGAAGACCATCACCTCTTAACACTTAAAGTTTTGGTCGATCATAAAGTTAGAACCTCAGAAGTTTATTACACCGTCTCCAACCTTAAAGAAATTGCACGGGTAGAAATCGAGAATGCTTAAGTGAAAAAAAACCGTTTGATACCCTCAAACGGTTTTTTCTTACTATTTTGCAAATTTCTCAATTTTATTATTGACTTTTCCTGAAATTTCGATAAAATAATTATTGTACCCTAACCCGGGGCATTAGCTCAGCTGGGAGAGCGCTACGCTGGCAGCGTAGAGGTCAGCGGTTCGATCCCGCTATGCTCCATACTTGGAAACCCTTGTGTATCAAGGGTTTTTTTCTTTTTATATACCACTGTTCCCCTAATATTTTCTTCGAAAATGTCCGTCTGGTCACAATCTGGTCACACACGCAATTATTTAATAATTTCATCTAATTTACGAGCCACTTCTTCTTGCATTGATGGAAGAACGTGTGAATAGGTATCAAGTGTAACTTTTTTGTTACTGTGTCCTAATCTTTCTGAGATGACTTTGACATGAACACCATTGGAAAGAAGCAAGGTAGCATGTGTATGTCTTAAATCATGGAAGCGGATTTCAGGAACATCAGCCATTTTGATCATCCTTTTAAAAGTCCTTCTAATATTTACAGGATTAAGCGGTGTACCATGCTGAGTACAAGCAACTAAATCAAAGTCTTGATAAATAGGGCCTAGGCTTAGCTTTTCTTTCGAAACAGTTAATTTACGAGTTATAAGGACCTTTATAGACGACAGGGATAAATTTATTGTCCGTAGACTAGACTTGGTTTTAGCTCCGCTTAAAAATGTCTTACCGTCATGACTAAGAGTCTGTTTAATATTTAACAATCCTTTTTCCAAATTAATATCCTTCCAAGGCAATCCAAGTATTTCACCTTGTCGCATACCAGTTGTTAATGCAAGGTAAAATACAATATAAACAGGATCCTCTTTTGCTACTTTTAGAAATCTATTTACTTCCTCTTCATCCCATACATTCATTTCTTTCTTATTTGCCTTGGCAATTTATTTTTCGAACAAGAAATGTATTGAATAAAATCGTCACCAAAGTCAATTTTTATAATCATAAGCGTTTAACTCCTTAAAATCGTTTTGAAATTAAGGCTATTATAGCATTCCTTATTAAACTAACCTGCCCCTTTAGTTCCATAAGAAAGTGTTGCGTAGCAACCCTATTGTTAAACTCAAGCACCCGTTAATTGAAGAAGAAAATGGCAAAAGAGAGCTCATTTTTATGGTACAAATAAAATAATGAATAACATAAATACTGCCAAACCAAGAAACATTGAAATGAGCTTAATCCACCATTTTTCTTTAGTTATCGTAAATAGCGTAAATATCATTATCATAAAAACCCATTTTGAAACCTTTTCATTTATGTTCAATGAATCAGGCAAGAAAATAATGGTTATGTAAAGCATTAAAAATTAATTGTGACACGCACTCCACATGTCCAGAGTGTATGTCGCAACACATGGGTGCTGATGGGTTTATGTAGAGAAGGGGAAACGGCTTCTTGCAATAACGGTTAGGATGGAGTTTCGATTGGTTACGGCCAACACCAGCAATTTATCTTTCATTAGAAAGAATCAGCCACTTTGATAAGTGGGGAAGTTCAAATAATAAATCCACATTTTAAGTGAAATGTTTTCTAACTCCATCCTTTAACCATTTCGCTGTCAATGTTTCTGCATTTAATATCTCTTCTGGTGTGCCTTCAAATATAATATGTCCGCCTTGTTTTCCTCCTCCTGGACCCAATTCTATTACCCAGTCACTCGCCGCTATAAATTCTAGATTGTGTTCGATGATTATAACAGAATTACCTCTGTTTACAAGTTTTTGAAACACATCTAAGAGTTTTCCATTATCTTTTGTGTGTAGTCCTAAGGATGGCTCGTCTAATAAGTATATTTGTCCTTCTTTTTGTAAGTGGCTTGCAAGTTTTAGACGTTGGATTTCTCCTCCGCTTAGAGAACTTGTTGTCTGTCCTAGAGTTAGATACCCTAACCCTACGTCTTTTAGTGTATTCACTCTTTTTATGATCTTTGGCATTTTAAAATAGATAATAGCCTCGTCTATAGTTAAATCTAAAATCTCTTCCATATTTTTATCTTGATATCGATATGACAGTGCTTCGTCTGAATATCTCGTACCACCACATGCTTCACACGGGATTGTCACTGGATCTGCAAATGCTACGTCTGGCGTTAGGACTCCTTTTCCTTTGCAGCTAGGACATGCTCCTAATGAGTTAAAGCTGAACAAACCTGCTGGTTGTCCTGTTTCTTTTGAAAATATTGAGCGAATATCATCCATTATTCCCATATATGTAGCTAGTGTCGAACGGTTCGAAATTCCTATACTACCTTGCCCTACCATTATGGTTTCGGGATAACTTTCTGTGAATGCTCCAAACATTAAAGAGCTTTTACCTGAACCAGATACTCCACATATAGAGACTAAGACATTTTTAGGAATATTTACGCTTATATTTTTTAAGTTATTGTTACTTGCTCTTTTTATTGTAAAATAACTTTCTATATCCCTTGGATTTTTGTTGATTTTTAGACTGTGGTTTAGGGTTGTTGCGGTTGGAGAGGTTTTTAGTCCTTCTAATTTTCCTTGATAGACAACTTCTCCTCCATTTACACCTGCTCCTGGTCCCATCTCTATTATTTCATCCGCTACTTTTATTACTGATAGATCGTGTTCGATTACAATTACGGTATTATGTTGGGCTTTTAGATTTTTCATCATTTGTATTAACATATCCACTTCTTCTGGATGGAGTCCTGCACTTGGTTCGTCGAAAATGTATGTGATATTGTTTAGGCTGCTCCCTAAATGACGAGCGATTTTTACCCTTTGAGCTTCGCCACCGGACAAGGTACCCATTTTTCTTGATAGACTCAAATATCCTAATCCCATTTCAACTAGTTGTATGATATGTGGGATTGCTTGTTGTGCGATAGATTCTCCCATAGGATCTTTTATGTTTGTTAGTTCTTCCAGTAGTTCTGTAAGCTCAAATTGATCGTATTCTGCGATATTTAAACCATTTATTCTACATTCCAATACCTTTGGGTTTAGGCCTGAACCTTGGCAGGTTGGGCATAATGAATGTGTTGATACTGCTAAGACGTCATCTTGGGTTACTTCTTTTAGCTTTGAGATATCTCTATTGATATAAAGGCGAGTAAATCTGGGCAATAACCCATCCCACTCATGTTTTTGAGGTCCGTGTTTTGTGTGAAACGGCGCATAGACTCTTTCACCTTCTCGAGGACCATATAATAGCAGGTGGAGCTCTTCTTCTGAGTAGTCCTTTATCGGTTTATCCGGATCGAATAATCCGCAGGTCATCATCCATCGGCCTTGCCAACCTGAAGGAGATAATGGCTTAAATTTCACTGCATAATCTCGAAGTGACTCATTGTAATCGATAATCTTATTTAGGTCTGGCGCAATTACCTCCCCAAATCCACCACATTCTGGACATCTGCCAAAAGAACTTTGGCTCGAAAATTCGTTGGCAGAACCAATTGATGGCTTTCCTATTCTTGAAAACAAAACTCTAATCAATGGATTTATATCCATATAGGTGCCTACTGTTGAGCGGGAATTGCTCCCTGTAGGTCTTTGTTCTACTACTACAACCGGGCTTAAGTTTTGCATAAGATCAGCATGGGGCCTTTCGTACCTTGGCATTTGATATCTGACATAGTGAGGATAATTCAAAGTCATTTGTCTTCTGCTTTCTGTTGCTAATGTATCAAAAACAACGGAGCTCTTTCCTGAGCCTGAAAGACCAGTAAATACGATAATTTTTTCTTTGGGTATGTTTAAATCTACATTTTTTAAATTATTTTCTTTAAGCCCTCTTAAAATGATTTCATCTTTTATTTCTGGCATTTTATCACCCTTTCTGATTTTATCTACTTTGCTTCTTTCAGTTCGCTACAAGTCTAGCCAACCCTCAGGAGGAATACCTTTCAAATTCTCTCGCCTTTCTGGCTAGATAAATAAGAAAATGAGATAATTGCACCAAATAAAATAATTTTTATTGCTTTCGAAACTCTTTTTGATTTTGTTCTTTCTGCAGCTACTCTATAATGATTTCTAGAATTTTTCTATCAATTCATCCATGTAGAACTCCTCGTGAGATATAAATAATCTTTGTTTCGCAATTATCTACAACTATGCATTAATACATTTTGCTAAATCGTTCAACTATACCGGCAAAACTCAACCTCATCACTCGATAATAAAAACATTCATTTCTTTTTCCTAAGACTTAAAACACAAGAAACTGCCTTGTTTATAATCCGCTGAAAAACTTGATTTAAAATGGTCATTTTCGCTTTAATTGATTTCATCCAATTAAAATTTAGCAACGGCTCCCGCACCAATTAAACCGATATTCATAGTTGGCCTCCTTTATTAAAGTAGTAAGTACTAGGAAACATGCAAATGGTCTTCAAAATGGTGATAAAGGACAATATAAAGCGTATACAAAAACAACCCAGTTTCCTATGTCTAGTTCCACCACTCTAACTTTCATACTGCCTTTATGGCATGATATTTRATTAATATTCTAGTTTACACTTTATCACATAAAATTGTTCTAAATTTCACCTGTATTTGTACTATTCTAAATCTTTTCTCCCCTATTCAATATTACTTTTGAAATATTACAAACTCAACTGGATTGCTTTTCTCTACTATGTTCAATTAAAATAAACTCTTCCGAAATCACCCCACTCCACCTCGCATTCAACCGTTTCAGTTAAAATAAAGTTTTTCTACGGAATCCCCATTTCGGACGATTTTTGATTCAAAAATGACCGTTTTTTCCCGCTTTTTCCGCTTTTCACTACATTTTTTTCACCTTTTTTCGAGTGTTAAAATAGAAATCTCTCAGAGTTGGATGAGGGCAAAAAACCAGAAATCCAGGATTATCAAAGGGTGAAAGAGGGAAAAACCCGGAATTCGGAAATTTTTTTCACGAAATCCGAGTCTGAATAGGAGGGGTTTATTTTAATATAAATTGTGTCACACACTCTACATGACTCGACTGTGGAAACATTCTGTCTTATACCGTCCCTTCAGCATTTTAATGTTTGTCGGAGGTAATAGGGAGTGTCCGTTCAACTATTACTCCTCCAGAAAAATACTCTCTTGCTGATAAATCTAAGGGATACAATTAATAATAACTTTTCTTACTATTTAGCATACCATCACACCTCACAATCCTATTGATGTTATCCCTACACCTGACGAACCATAATCCTCCGTTAACTTATTGATGCAACCATTTCTCAGCTTGCTCCTAATATAAATATCAGTTTATATCCCTTCGTATTTCGTGAGGGTTTCCCCCTCGTGATCCCCTTTCCGTTTCCATCCGCCCCGCTTCTTCAAAACACTTTCGTCCTTTATCGCTTCGCTTTCGATTTGGCAAAGACTACTCTAGTAAGGCTACTAGGGTAGTTAACTTATTAGACTTACCGTTTTTTCTTTATACCAATTATTTGCGAAACTATGCGTATATTTTTGTGAAAGATGGACGAGACTGCTAGTACAATAAATACTAGGTGGTACGCGAAATGTTTAGATTCGGGAAGGGAAAGCGTCGGAGTAAGGTCGGCAAATTAATAGATAAGCACGGGTATACACAAGAGGAGTTTGTAAGCGCGTCTGGAATCTCACGCAATACGATTAGCAGAGTTTGCAGTGATCCTAAGTATGTGCCTTCAGCTGGAGTATTAAAGAAAATTATGAAGGCGATTCGGAGTATAGATGCTGGCGCAAAGTCAGACGAATATTTTGATATTTAAGGTTGCCCTGATTATTCGATGTTTAAACGCAAAAAAAGCCCCGACTCAAACGAACGGTTCCACTTAAGGTCGTGGCTTTGATACGTTACATGAAAGCAGATATTTCTTTGTATTGTTTGCTAATTTTCCGTTTCATTGTGTCCTTCCAAAATCCCATTTAAACAACTTCATTTAGCTGCCTCAAAATTGAGTAGAACAAACCCTGCAGGTCAAATTATGTTGATCTTCAGGTTATAGCAGCAGTAGCAGGGGATTGCGAGCCCGTGCTTGGAAGTTAAAATACCCCTTAAGTCGGCACGAAACCGGCATAAGGGGTATTTTACTTTTTGCGAATTTGAAAGAATTGAAAGAATTGCTCTTAATACTGAAATAAGCGGGACTCTATTATTTCAGTATTTAAGGTTTGATAACTGTTCGAAATGATCCGAAGGCGGCTGTGCTTTCGTAGTCACTCTCGCTAACTTCATAAGGTTTTGGTAAAGCAATAACCTGAAAATTCGAGTTAACTTTTACCTGAGGAAGTTTATATTCAAAAACTTTTCTTTCACCAGGATTAACAACTACATTTCCTACTAATTGTTCATTCTCTAAAGGAATCTGTTGCCAATTATTTAAAGCAATGATATTGTAGTTTTCCTTTTTTTCAACAATGTTACCAACAGATATAAAAACATTTTCACCACTTCTTGCTGTGGGTAGAATATTTAGTTCCTCTTTTTGTTTACTAATAAAAATGGTATCGTTGGGTCCTTCTTTAATCGTTTCATCAGGAATAAAATCAGCTGTTTTTGGTTTGGCTCCGTTGCTCTTAACCTTAAAACGCAAAGGTAAAAATTCCTGCAAAGTATGCATCTTTGATATATCTAATTTATCTAGTAAATAATTTGGTTTTTTAAATATAAGATAATCTATCTCTCTTGTATTATTGTTAGTGGAAATACTCGTATTAAACTCAATTCTTTTATTTGGCTTAGCGTTAAAAGTATAAACACTGTATCGCTTTCCTTCAACTGTGAAGGGTGTTTGTTTAAAGTTTTCAAGGACTATTAATGCATACTCTCTTTCCACTTCGATAAAATTAGAGAGCGAGAGGGTATACTCGAGCTTATTCTCTTTTGGTTCTAGAATACTTCCATTATCTATTACTTTGTCATCCGCATTTAACAACCCGTAGGATATGGTATTGGAACCTTCCTCAAATCCTGGTTGTATTCCTTTTGTGTTTTCGCCTGACATTTTATTGTAAAAGATCCAACCTGAAATTCCAATGAATAAAATGACCGTGACTATCAATAGCTTTTTTTTCATATAATCATTGCTCCTAGAATAAAGTTAAGACTAACAATAGTTAGCCTTAACTTTTTCTTATATTTAAAATTTATCCTTAGTTTCATGTACGACAGTTTTATAACTCTTCTTTACATAAGTATGATTTCCAAAAGCAGTAGCTGGAATACTAGTAGATTTATCAGTATAGGTAGCTCCAGCATATGTTGACTTTGTCTGCGAATCTGTTTTTTGTCCTCGCAACCCGCCCTTACTATTATATACCCTAACTTTAGCAGAGATATGATCTTCTTTTACAGCTGCTGATGAAGTAGCTGTTGCGCTAGGAGAACCAAAAATTGGATTACTAGCCTTTACCTTGGAAGTACACTTGATTTTTTTTCCGGATGTTTCTGCTGTGATACCTGCAGTTAGACTGCTAACTTCAGAAAAACTTGATATGTTAGTAACAGTTGTTTCTGATCTACTTCAGCTGCAATAGCACTATTCCCAATTGATACTAGCAAAAATTGTACCTACAACACATAATTTCTTAAGCATGAATACTCTTTCATCTCCTCTAAATTAAATACCAAATTTTAACACAATTAAAACCATACCATATTTTTCTATTATATTCCATTGTTGTAAAATTTTCCTTAGATTGTTTTATTAGAATACTAGTACTATCACCTTTATGGTTTCGGAGAAAGTAAAATGCCCTTTATCCCGATAAGCCGGCATAAAGGGCATTCGTATTCTAATATGATTTTCTTAATTTGAAAGAATTGTTCTTGTTCCTAAGAATGACGAATTCATTTACTGAATTTTAAATACAGAATGACACCTTCCAGCCCCAAAACGTCATGCCTTCGAACAAAATAATCAGCATTATTCGGTGGAGACAAATGCGTGAGATGACATTTAGCACTTCAGAACCTTTATCTCTACTACATCATGATTACTTATTAATCTAATATGTAAAATCCCCCACTTCTATAGTAGAAGTGGGGATTTTTTTGCTATAGTTATCTATTGATTACATATGTGAAAGGAAAAGAGTCGTTTCAATCTTATTCTTCGCCGCATCTAATGCTTTGACAATTCATATATAGTGACTTCTTTTTGAGTTTATTCACATACTTCCTACTATTATAGACATACACGGTTGCACCTTCTTCAAGCGGGGCTTGATGGATTAGGGACAAGGGGGTATGTAATCCGCCACATCTATTTTCGACTAACCATTTTCTTTATCCTTCGAACAACAGGTGACACAATGACTTTATGTGCTTTTGTGAAGGCTAGTCCAATAAACCCTGTTATTACCAGAGCCATTATCAAGCCGATTATCAATCCAGATGTTTCTCTAAGTTCTTCAAATACCGCACCCATTCCTTATCCCTCCCCGCCTTACCGATGTCACTTATTTTTACAGCCCTCGCCATTAACTTCCGATCATGTAACAGAAGATGTACTCGGTTGGACCTATAGTAAGGTTCATTATATCGCATTGGATTATTATGGTCGAGCTACCACTTTTAAACGCATTCGCAAAGGTTTCATCTTTCACAGGGCTATTTTCTCCTAAGCACCTTTCTTCTAGCTTTTCTTTATAAGATAAATTATAAACCTTCCGTTCTATCCATTAAGATTAGGAGAAAATTGAGTACCTCCCCCTTCTTTGTCCCTAACCGACAAACAAAAGACAGAATTATTGTATTTTTAGAACATTGCGCAAATTGTCGAAAAACCATAAGATTATCTTGTGATTACAACTTCTTAGGGGGTGTGTTTTTTAAATGGAAGCGATTACAAGAGACTTTTTCTTATTTTTATCTAAAAATAACTTACTTAATAATATTGCAAAGAAAAGCGGCGGTAGTTTTGCAGCTGGAAAAATTATAGGGGGAACTGATTTCCAAAGTTCCATTAAATTCATTAAACAGCTTAATAATAGTGGCCTGTCGGTTACAGTCGACCATCTTGGGGAATTCGTTGATTCTAAGGAAGTGACCCAGGAAAGGACAGCAGAATGCATCGAAACCATTGAAATGATCAGCAGAGAAAAACTGGATTCACAGGTATCTCTCAAAATGACTTCTCTGGGTCTTGATATCGATCATAATCTGGTCATCGAGAACATGACAAGAATTCTTGATACAGCAGAAAAACACAATGTCATGGTCACGATTGACATGGAAGATGAGGTTCGCTGTCAGGCAACAATCGATATATTTAGGCAGTTCAAAGAAAAATACAACTGCATAAGTACTGTTTTACAAGCTTATTTATACCGCACAGAGAAAGATTTGGAAGACCTTGCCGAGTATAAGCCATTCTTGCGTCTCGTAAAGGGTGCCTACAAGGAATCTGCCGAGGTGGCTTTTCCCGAAAAGAATGATGTAGATGAAAACTATAAAAAGTTGATTAAGCAAAGTCTTCTTAACGGTAATTATACGGCCATTGCCTCACATGATGACCAAATCATCGAATATACAAAAGCGCTGGCTAAAAAGCATAACATTCCAAATACACAATTCGAATTTCAAATGCTTTATGGCATGAGAAACAAAACACAATACGAGTTGGTCAAGCAAGGTTACAAAATGCGCGTCTATGTACCATATGGTCTGGATTGGTATGGATACTTCATGAGAAGGCTTGCGGAAAGGCCGTCTAATATTGCCTTTGCCTTCAAAGGGATGGTCAGAAGCTAAATATACATTCAACATTCTAATTGCTACAAAAATTCTATAAAAAGGTGTGATTATTAATGATTTCATATAAACACGAACCATTTGTTGATTTTACAAACGAGGAAAACAAAAAAGCATATCAGGAAGCACTTCAAACTGTTGAGGGCTACTTAGGGCAAGACTACCCTCTTTATATCGGGGCAGAGAAAGTAACGACTGATGAGAAAATCGTTTCATATAACCCTGCAGACAAACAAGAGGTCATCGGCCAAGTATCGAAAGCTAACAGGGATCTTGCTGAAAAAGCTATGCAGGAAGCTGCAACAGCTTTTGAAAGCTGGAAAAAAGTGAAACCGGAAATCCGCGCTGACGTTTTGTTCAAAGCTGCTGCCATCATTCGCAGACGCAAGCATGAATTCTCTGCGTTATTGACAAAAGAAGCGGGAAAACCTTGGAATGAGGCTGATGCGGATACAGCGGAAGCGATCGATTTCCTTGAATTCTATGCCCGTCAAATGCTGACGCTTAAAGATGGTGTGCCTGTTCAAAGCCGTCCGGGAGAATTTAACCGCTATGATTACATTCCATTAGGAGTAGGCATCATCATTTCTCCTTGGAACTTCCCATTTGCAATCATGGCAGGTACAGCTGTTGCCGCTATCGTCACTGGTAACACAATCCTGTTAAAACCAGCTTCGACTACTCCTATTGTTGCTGCGAAATTCGTTGAAGTAATGCATGAAGCCGGCCTTCCGTCAGGTGTGTTGAATTTCGTTCCAGGAAGCGGAGCCGAAGTGGGCGACTACCTGGTTGATCATCCTAAAACACGTTTCATTTCCTTCACAGGTTCACGCGATGTAGGTCTGCGCATTTACAAACGTGCGTCAGAAGTGAACGAAGGCCAAATTTGGCTGAAGCGTGTCATCGCTGAAATGGGCGGAAAAGATACGATCGTCGTTGACAAAGAGGCAGATCTTGAATTGGCCGCTCAATCGATCGTGAAATCTGCATTTGGCTTCTCTGGACAAAAATGTTCTGCTTGCTCCCGTGCTGTCATCGTAGAAGATGTATACGATCAAGTTTTAGATCGCGCTGTTGAATTAACAAAACAACTTACTGTTGGTAATCCTGTAGAAAATCATTTCATGGGACCAGTTATCGATCAGGCGGCATTCGATAAAATCATGAGCTATATTGAAATCGGTAAAGAAGAAGGACGCGTTCTAACTGGCGGAGAAGGAGATAGCTCAAAAGGTTACTTCGTTCAACCGACCATCGTCGCTGATGTCGATCCGCAAGCCCGTTTGATGCAAGAAGAAATCTTCGGCCCAGTCGTCGCCTTTACAAAAGCGAAAGACTTTAACGAAGCTCTTGAAATTGCCAATAACACAGAATACGGTTTGACTGGGGCTGTCATTACGACAAATCGCCTGAACATGGAAAAAGCACGTGAAGAATTCCATGTGGGGAACTTGTATTTCAACCGCGGCTGTACTGGTGCAATCGTAGGTTATCAGCCATTCGGCGGGTTCAACATGTCAGGAACCGATTCCAAGGCAGGCGGACCGGACTACTTGCAACTTCATATGCAAGCCAAAACAACATCAGAAACGTTCTGATAATGATCCTTTAAAAGCAAATGAAGTAGAAATGAATAACCTCTTTAGTTAAGTATCTTCTATACTAAGATACACAATCAAAAAGAGGTTAAATGGAGGAAGTGACAAATAGGTTGCTTCCTCTTTTAAAACAAAAAATTATATATTTCATCCTGAAGGGAGTCTTCATATGATAGATTACTCATTAATAATTTCCATTAGCATTTATATGGCGGGCATGCTTTTCATTGGGTATTTCGCTTACAAAAGGACGTCCAATTTAAATGATTACATGCTTGGCGACCGGGGTCTTGGTCCGGCTGTTACTGCATTAAGCGCCGGTGCTGCAGATATGAGCGGTTGGCTTTTAATGGGGATGCCAGGTGCCATGTTTGCAACAGGACTCAGTTCCATCTGGATTGTAATCGGCCTGACACTAGGTGCCTATGCGAACTGGCTGTATGTTGCACCAAGATTGAGAACGTATACAGAAGTAGCCAATAACTCCATTACGATCCCTGCTTTCCTGGAAAATCGTTTTGGTGAGGGCTCACGGATCTTAAGGCTCATTTCCGCTTTGGTTATCCTGATATTCTTTACCTTTTACGTTTCCTCCGGAATGGTATCTGGCGGAGTCTTATTCCAAAGTACATTTGGCCTAGATTACCATACAGGTCTATGGATCTTAACAGGTGTTGTCGTGGCCTATACTTTATTCGGCGGATTCCTGGCAGTAAGCTGGACAGACTTTGTTCAGGGAATCATCATGGTCGTTGCCTTGGTTCTTGTACCGATCGTTACCCTTTTCCATGTTGGCGGTTTCGGTCCTTCCATAGATACGGCACGTTCCATTGATCCAGCCTTATTGAATATTTTTACAGGGACGAGCTTTTTAGGAATCATCTCATTATTTGCATGGGGACTGGGTTACTTCGGACAGCCGCATATCATTGTCCGCTTTATGGCGATCAGTTCTGTTAAGGAAATCAAGAAAGCCCGTAATATCGGGATGAGCTGGATGATTTTCTCCAGTGTCGGTGCCATGCTGACTGGATTCATCGGTATCACGTATTTTTCTCAGAACGGTCTCAAGTTAGATGATCCTGAAACGATTTTTATAGAGTTAGGGGAAATACTTTTCCACCCACTTATCACTGGTTTCTTGATTTCCGCAATACTGGCAGCCGTCATGAGCACGATTTCTTCGCAGTTGTTGGTTACAGCTAGCTCTTTAACCGAGGATATATACAAAACCTTCTTCCGTCGTTCCGCTTCAGATAAAGAGCTTGTCTTCCTAGGCAGACTTTCTGTACTGATCATATCGATCATCGCGCTTATTCTCTCTTGGGAGAAAAATGACACGATTCTTGGACTTGTAGGGTATGCTTGGGCTGGATTCGGTTCTTCATTCGGTCCATTGGTCTTACTAAGCCTATGCTGGAAACGCATGACAAGATGGGGCGCATTAGCAGGGATGGTCGTTGGTGCCGGGACTGTGATTTTCTGGTCGATGGCAGGATTATCCGATACGCTTTATGAAATGATCCCTGGTTTTGGCGCAAGCTTGATTGCCATTATCGTGGTAAGTCTTCTTACAGCCAAGCCATCAAAAGAAGTAGAAGAGCAATTCGAGGAATTCGAAAGAACTTTAAAACAATAATAAATCACCTAAAAGGAACGGTCTATGAAATTTTTTTCATAGACCGTTCCTTCTTTGTGCCCCTATACACATCATCCGTTTAAAAGTATTATTAAACTTAGTTGTCATATACTTCAAAAAATAACAGGGGGCCATATATGTCATTAGAAAAAATCCTGACTCTCACAAACATCAACGATATAACGGATATGGTCAGCACTTATTTAAAAAAACCAGTCGTCATCGAAAATGACCAATTTTTATTGCTGGCATATAGTTCATATTATATCGAACACTTCGACCAAGCCAATCAGCAAACCATCTTCACTAAGCATTGGCCGATTCCAATCTTGGAAAAATTCATGGATGAGGGCATTGTCGAACAGCTTAAAACGGTGGAGCATCCATTTAGAGTGAAACAAATCGAGGAAATCGGTTTAAATCAAAGAGTTGTTGTAAGCGCTGTCCACAAAGGGCAGGTCTTCGGATTCATTTGGGTCCAAGAGACGGAAGTGATGCCTGATTCCGATTTGGAATTTTTACATGAGGTTTCCCATCATATCGGCAAGCTCCTCTATCAGAAAAAACAGATAAACATGAAAAAAGATGAAGAAAAAAATGAGTTTTACCAAAAGGTCATCGACGAAGTCTATCAAACGGAAAACCAAATAAAATGGGAAGCAGCCAATATGAGTCTTCTTATTCCGGAAACATTCCTTGTAAATGTCTTTACCATCGCTCAATCCGATGCGGAACATTTCGATGAATTAACGGATACAGTCAGTCTATTCGCAAATGCATTGAATCATTTTTCCCATGTATTCACAAACCAATTGAAGATCATCGTCTTAATTGGTAGCAACGGAAAAGGGAAAGAGCTGCTTTCTGATAGCGCCACTGATTTAACGAACACGGTTCTTTCCCAATTCAATGGCCAAAAGGTGTTCTCAGGAATCGGAAATGAGTATTCTTCGATTCTTCAATTAAGAAAATCCTATCTAGAAGCCCTGGAAGTGATCAATGCAGCCAAGTTCATCGGTAAACCTGAACAGCTTCCTTTTCAATATAGCAAACTTGGGATTTTCCGTTACCTCGAAATGATCTCTAATCATCATGGTAAAACGAATTATATCAATATGGATTTACAGATTCTGCAAAAGAAGGACCAGGAAAGCCAAACAAAGCTCCTTCAAACAATGGAAATATTTCTGTTGAATAATTGCCGGATCAAACCGACAGCTGAACAGCTATACATTCATACCAACACGTTAAAATACAGAATGAACCAAATAGCCGATCTCACTTCAATCGATTTTGATGACTTTCATTCACGGATACAGCTATACGTCGACTTACAACTATTAAAGCAGAAAAAATAGGAAATGCTTCTTTTGCAGGCCAGACTTTTAAACTCTCTTATGAATCCTTTAAATCAGCTAAGAAATATGAAACTCGGCAACGGTTCGATCCAGCTATACTTCATACTTTAAAGCCCTTGTGTAGCAAGGGTTTTTTCTTTTTGTTCGCCACTCCATTTTGATGTCCTGCTGGTCAGGTTTAAACTACACCTTATTGGTCCAGAAGCATCATGAAAATTCTATTTATTATCACGGTAAATCCATAGAACCAAGCTAGTTTAACGTTTTTAAGGGACAAAAGTAATCCTACTGGAACCAAGAAAATAACTGCTTCCAGTAGCAAATGAATTTGTGCGGATAGTTGTATGCTGGCCTTAGGGGAACCAAATGCCCCCCAAAGGATCGCTATACCAATTGGGATAACAATGCTAAAAAAAACTTTCATGATTCTGGTATTTCCTACTTTGAAACCCCAATAACCGTATACAGCAAGTGCAAAAATTTCTAATAAAAATCGAACGGATAAGTTTACCATTTGCAAGACAGAAAGAAAACTCATTTTAACCTTACACCAGCTCATATTTATCTTTATTTATAACTATAGAATGGATTCCCTCAATATAAGTATTCAGCAGTATAGAAAAACTCTTATCGATATCAATCGGCATCCCAAACCCACCCATTTTTTCAATTGAAGTAAATCCATGTAAAATGCTCCTTAATCCTCTCACCAAGTGAATTGCCATTTCTTCCTTCAAATTATAGGCTTGTAGTACTTGGACAACAAGCTCTACAACTGATTGCTGTGCTTGTTGTAACTCCTTGTCTTCAGAATTTGGAAAACGGGTGGTAGCATCATAAAGTCCTGGATGAATTCTAGCAAATTCAACATATGCCTCACTAAGTGCCCTGATTGCATCATCACCGGAGCGTCCCACTGCTGCTTGAAGCATGTATTCATAAAGTTTTTTAACTCCATTTACTGCTAGTTTCTGTTTTAATCCATTTAGGCCGTCTAAATGGTTATATAACGAAGGGGGGCGTATTTGTAATTCTTCAGCCAACTTGCCTAACGAAAGATGATCAAGGCCGTTTTCATCAACTAGTTCTGTAGCTTTTTGTAAAATGATAGACAAATCTAACCTTATACGTTGAGACATCAATTTTTACCTCCTATTTTCATGATTGAAGTTTTAATTCTGCTTCAACTATTGCTTTGTCAATAGAATTCCCAGGGTGTTCTAGCATCTTCCCATGACCAACAGCAAGTAAACTCGGTTTATAACTTCTTAATTTCTTTGCACTTTCAAGAGCGATAAGTTTATTCCAAGTGGCAAAGGCCGGGAACGGAAATAAAGGTTTAATCATTCCAGACACCGCAGTTCCACCTCTAGTTTGTAAGGCATCCCCCACAATTAAACTATGATTCCGGGTGTCAAGAAGAGATATAGAACCAGGGGTATGTCCTGGTGAAAAAATAACTTCCAATGAACCAATACGGTCGCCCTCTTTGAGTAATAAGTCTGGTTGAGTTTGAATATTTTTAGGGACTCCTCCGCGGATTGGAGAGTTTGTTTCATTTTGTAGGAGGGTAGAATCACCAGCCAGTAATAACGCATCCCTAAAAGAAATACTCACTTGTAAATCAGGGATTAACGCTTTAAGCCCGTCTAGTGCACCAACATGATCATCATGTGCGTGGGTAACTATTAATCTTGTTATCGGTTTTCCAATAATCCGCGCCGCATTTATTATACTTTTTGTACTGTAGGGTAAGGCTGCATCTATTAGTGTAAGACTATTCTCTTCCTCTACAAAATAACAGTTCACAGGAAATACACGTGGCATAAAAGATAGTTGATATACTGTACCAACCTTAGTCATTTTCATCTTTAATCAAACTCCCCCCCAAAACTAATATAATTAATATTATAACTAATATGATTAGTTTTTCAATAATATTCCATGTTTAAAGTCTTTAAATTATATGAAAATAAGCAATCTTTATTAAGTTAAATACGAATCATCGTAAAAAAACCCTTCTAAGTAAACAATAACGCTCTTTCTTGAGCATGTTTACTTAAAAGGGGTGCGATTTCGTTCTGCTAAAAATGAGGGTTTTTCGATTTTTTTACTAGACTCACCTTAAACAGAAACTTTATGCGTTCCTGTACGAACGAATTCTATGATTTCATCTTTTGATAGTTTGCTAAGGCCTAAATTATCAATTGTCCTTCCAGTTTGCGGGATTCCTCCAACAAGAATTTCGCCTAACGTGATCATCGAATCCATCACTGGTGTTTCTAGTCCAATATGATCGGCTATTGAAGCGAATGTTCGTAAACCAAAAGGAATATCTTCAGATAAATAACGCGATTGCAAAGAAGTTGGCCCTTTAATCGGTGTCAAACTGCGGCTTCCGTTTAACACTTCCCAAGTTGTTCCTTTTGGACCATACCCTGATGTATGAAGAAGTTCAGCAATTGTCATCAATTCCAAATCAAACCACTTCCCAATTTCTAATCTTTCCTGATCCAATTGTTCCATCACACGAATAACAGATGGGGTCATCCCTTCTTCATAAATATAAAATTCGCCATTTGAGCGCTCAATGCGACCCGCATTTAAAATCGTTCCAGGCGGATGATCGATTGGGTTCATACTGCTCAATCCAGCCTCAAGTACATTGCTCACAGGGGTGATAGATAAAATATCATCAAGCAAAGCCGTTGCCCATTCAGTACGAACGGAAGGAAACACGCCGATTTGCACGTTAATTTTCACATTAACTCTTACTTTTCCAGGACCCTCTAGTCTTGTCGCATATGGAAGGGTATCTGATTCAGCTAGCACAACATCTTCATTTACACCTAAATCTCTCCATATCCTTGCAAATTCTAAAGAACCAATCGTTCCTGGCAGAAGAACAACTAATTGATCTGATTTCACTTTATCAGCTAATAGATTCGCATAGTCTTTATGTGCAAAAGCCGGGACAGCAACAAGGATAATCTCAGCACCGTTTAATGCTTGGTCTATGTCATTTGTGACCATAGCTATTTCAGCTGTTCCATTTAATATCTCGCCAATACATTCAATACGTTTCGTTTCAAAAACATCCTTCATTGCAAGACTGAATTTCTCCATTTCAAATAGTCGAACTTCATGTCCAGCCAAACTTAAATCAGCCGCTAATGTATGACCTCCATTACCTCCACCTAAAACAGCTACAGATCTTTTCATAACTTTTCCTCCTTCATATCTTTTCGTCTATTTTCCATATCTTCATATTCTATTGAATGAGTAAAAATGACACTGTTCTCTCCGCACAAAATGTCAGTGATTTCTACGGATACTTTCGTCAGATTTTTCCGTTGATATTTCATAAACTAATTTTTCAGTCTTTTTTATTTCTTAATGACATCATCTATATAATGTTTTGTACATACAATACCTGTCATAAGGGTAACTACGATTAATAATGATGGAATGAAATAAAGTAGAAAACTATACAACATCATTTTCAAGCATCTCCTTATCCACCTTAATTGCAGAACTTCCTGCATCATTGTTTTTCGTTAATGAATGGGCGATAAAAAAGGTAATGATATTCGCGATAAATCCCGGAACAACCCCAGATAAACCAAAAGGTTCATGTAAGGCAAATGTCCAAATTAAGGTGATAATCGCCCCCACAACGATTGAGGATAAACCCACTGTTGCATTACGAAAGTTCCACATGATTCCCATCACCAATGGGAATACAACGGTCGGAGCCCAAAGGTAATAAGAATATTCCAAGGCCGCGATTATACTTGGAACATTTAGAGCAAAAATTAAAGAGGCGATACCAACGATTACTGTCAGTATTCTTCCCAACAATAATTCTTGCTTGTCCGAAGTTTTTTTTCTATTAAGAAAAGGATAGATATCTCGCATAAAAGAAACGGTCGTTGAATTTAAAAAGGAGCTGGCTGTGGACATAATGACGGCTAATAATGCAGCAACTGCTAATCCTGTCACACCAACTGGCAAAAGTTCTTTTACAATGGTTGGTAAAGCATTGTCTGTTTGAATCCCAGGGAATAACACATAGGCGACTAAGCCTAATGAAGCTGTGATGAAGAAGAATCCAAAAGAAAAGAATCCGGCAATTATATACCCTTTTCTAGCTGTTTCAGGATCTTTAGACGAAAAAATCCGTTGTGTATAAGGCGGAATCAACGCTTCTCCTAAGAGAAATGTGACGAATAATCCAATAAACGTAGTTATTTCCCAATTACCCAACAAGGTGAAATGAAAATCCGGAACTTTTGCAATTAACGTATCCGTACCGCCCACAGCAAACAATCCAATGATAAGCGAAAGAGGCAATATGACACCGAGCAGTACAAATTGAAGAACATCTGTTTGAATAACGGCCATAACTCCTCCAAAGGACGTATAGAGAATGACCGCACCCATCCCGATTAGAATCCCTACAAGCGGAGGTATATCCAAGATTACTTTAAGCATAGTTCCTAACGCTAATGCTTGTCCCCCTATAATCCCCGTACATAATCCCACTGAGAGAATTCCAGTTACTAATTTCGCTTTTTTCCCGTAGTGTCTTTCCATAATATCTCCAACGGTTTGTGCTCCTTTATAAGCTTTTAACCGCGGGGCAATAAAATAACCAATCAATACACTAGCAATCCCATATGCACAAAATGCAAACATAAAGACATACCCATCTTTATAAACATTTCCCGCCATTCCAGTTGAGGCTCCTCCTCCTAATACGGAAGCCGCCAAACTAGCAAAAAGAATGGAAATTGTAACTTTCTCTCCTGCAACATTATAGTCTTTTACTGTTCGTATGCGTTTACTTGTTTGATATCCAATAACCGCGATGAACGCAAAATAACCTACAACAAAGATCCAATCTAAGTTCTCCATACCCCTTCACCCCTTTTCAAACTAATAACCTAAAACAGTTTCTCCCTCTCTAATTTGAATTATATTGGTTTAGGGTCATTCAAAGCATCGTAATCCCCGCCTAATTATTCATTTATATAAAAGAAGTAGTTTGTGCTAACAGCACAATGCTAATTTCCCTTGTTTTCTGGTTCGAGTATCTGCATTAGTTTCACCGCAATATAAAGTTCCAGGGACTCCCTAAAATTTCGTAAATTCTTTCCTGTAATTTGTTCTATTTTGTTTAATCGATAAAAAAGTGTATTGCGATGGATGTTCAATGCTTTAGACGAATTAATCGGACTCAAGCTAGATTCACACCAAGCTGTGATCGTACGAAATAATTCATCATAATCAGGGTACTGTGTTAATTTCGTAACGGTTTCTTCTACGAAATGATGCGCAGTATTTTTATGAATATAGGATAGTAATTCTTCTAAAACGAAATCTTTTATATAAAAGATTTCTGGGTGATCCGTCATTTTTTTTCCGATTCTCAGCGCCCGCCAAGCAGCATGGTAAGAGTTATTAAGATCAGTCAGACTTCCAATAGTTCCTATACCAATTGAAGCGTCAATTCCTAACTCCTTTAATGCTGAAATAAGCTGTTTACACTTCTTTTTAATCGTTTCACAGATTTCTTCTTCATGAATTTCACCATCCAACATATGAAACACAACATATTTATCAGACCCTAAGGACACCGTAATATCCTGATTATTCGAAAAGGTTTTTTTTATTTTCGATTCTATGTTTATCTTTAATGATTGAATATATATTTCTGGTGAATCTTTTTTTAACGCTTGATGATGAATTTCACTCGTAATATGATTGAATTGAAAGAGATCGATAACGATCGTAATGCGAGGTGGTTTTAAATCATAACCCAATTCCCTTCCTCGAGTTAGCAATAGCATTTCATCACTATGGTTGGGGTCAAAAGCGGCAATTTCCTGAACAAGGCTCTGTAAAGCCCTTTCACGTAGAAGGGAAGATTTATTGATGATTTCCTCACGCAATAAAATTTCAGCATACTTTTTAGCTAACATCCCAAACTTTGCTACTTCATTAGGATATCCTGTGATGCCTAATGTACCTACATATTCCCCTGATAGTTCAATAGGGATTGTTATTCCAGGTTTTACCCCCTTCAATGTACTTGATACTATTTCATTATGGGTCATTTCCTTACGACGAAAAATGGCTCCAAGAGAAGCTTGATGCAATGTGCCAATTCTTGATTGATCACTTGAACCAAGCACTATTCCATGTTTATCTGTAATCAGCACTTCATGGCCAATTACTTCACTGGTTATGTTCGCAATTTCTTGAGCTAGCTTTTCTAACATAATATCCCTACCTTAATTTTCCACTGAAATTTTTTTCTTTTTGGAGATTACACTCCCTTTACCAAGTTCCCCAATTTAACAGAAACTAAAAAAACCAGCTCTCATTAAACTTGAACTGGTTTGTGATGAACAATGATTTATTTTTTACATAATAAAATTAAATCCAGGAATATTCAAGACACATTTTCCTTGTCTCTAACATATTCATGCTCCCAAAAATCAGCATTTTTAATCCCCAACGATTTTGGATCGAAAACGGGATCCAAACCTTTTTTCTTCTGCTTTTCGTAATCTTTTAAAGTTATCAAGGCTGGCTTAGCAAGAATTAAAATGGCAATAACATTGAGCCAAACCATAATCCCTAATCCCGCATCACCTAACGCCCAAGCCAACTCTGCTGTTCGAACAGTTCCATAAAAACTAGCCGCAAGTATGACAAGTTTTAATGTAAACATAGCCCATTTACTATTACGATTACGCATTAAATAGGCGATATTTGTCTCTGCAATATAATAATACGCCATGATCGTTGTAAAGGCGAAGAAGAAAAGAGCAACAGCAACAAACCCAGCTCCAAAGCCTGGTATAACACTATCAATTGCCGCTTGTGTATACCCAGGACCAGGTGTTACTTTTCCTAAATTATTGACAATATATGAACCATTTTCTGCTTGTGTATTATACATGCCTGTGAATAAAATCATAAATGCTGTAGCAGAACAAACGAACAATGTGTCAATATAAACAGAAAATGCTTGGACAAGACCCTGCTTTGCTGGATGTGATACTTCAGCTGCAGCGGCCGGATGAGGGCCTGTACCTTGACCTGCTTCGTTTGAATAAACCCCACGTTTTACTCCCCAGGCTATCGCCATACCAATAAGCCCACCAAATGCAGAATCCATCCCGAAAGCACTTCTAAATATTAATGAGATAACATTGGGTAATTCAGTAACGTTGAAAAGAATGATTACAACTGATAATAAAATATAACCAAGAGCCATAAATGGAACAATTAATTGAGCAGCATTAGCTATCCGTTTTACTCCACCGAATATAATAAATCCTAGTAGAAGGACGACTATTATTCCGGTGATTGCCGGTTGAATGCCAAATGCGTTTTCTACTCCTGCAGCAATTGAATTAGACTGAACACCAGGCATAAGAACTGCCATAGCTATTAGTGCAGCGAATGCAAAAAGAACAGCAAACCACTTCCAACCTATTCCTTTTTCAATATAATACGCGGGACCACCTCGATATTGACCGTCTTGTTTGACTTTGTAAATCTGAGCTAAGGTAGATTCTACAAATGCACTAGATGCTCCAATAAAGGCTATGGCCCACATCCAAAAAACTGCACCTGGACCACCAAAAGCGATAGCTGTTGCTACTCCCGCAATATTACCTGTACCGACCCGACCCGAGAGCGCAATTGATAGAGCCTGGAATGAAGAAACCCCTGCTTCTGAACTTTTACCTTGGAACATTAAAATGATCATTTCTTTAATATGCCGTACCTGTAGAAACCGGGTTAAAATTGAAAATAATAGCCCTACTGCCAATAAACTATAAATGACTGGTGTACTCCATAAAACTCCATTTAAAGCAGTAATAAAATCCGACAAATAAACTCCCCCTTTATATAATTTGAAAATTCAAATAATATTACTTAAATAATTATATTTCATCTTAATCATATAAACAATATTAAATATGTAAGAAAACCTAACATTATTAAAGCAGAAATGGATTATCGTGATTGTTCTATTTGCAAGCATTCTATCATTGAATATGTAAAAGATGAGCCGCATTGCCACTCATCTTTTACTCACACATCTATAATTCGAATAAAATCATGGAAAATAAGATAAACGCCAGCAAAGCCGCTGGCGTTTAATCGTTTCAGGTATAAGTTAAGATACTTTAATAGCACCATGTATTTCTTGTTCCAATTGGTTTGTTCTTTCCGTTTTTGTTGATTCCGTCCAGCCAAAATATTCAGCCATATATTTAATTACTGCACTTTTATGTGTTTGGACTAAATCAATATCAAATAATAGGGTGCCGGTTCTGCGGAAGAAGAAATCAACCGGAGTTGCGGCCATTTCATGATCTAATGCGTATTGCAACTGTACGAACAACTTCTGTGGGAGGCCAGTGCGAGTTTCCACGTCCCCTTCACTTTTTGCGATATTGAACAAAACAGCCGCGTTTGATCCGTACATAGCCAATAATTCTTTGGAATCCTTAGCAGTGAGTCCTGAGTCAACCCCTATTTGAATATGTGTCTGGATATAATCAGAGAAATTGCTTGATCCTCCGACATCCCCTCCAGAAATCGGCATTTTTTTGGTACTGCTATTAGGGTAAGATCTATTTGGTTGCTGGGAAAGCTTCCCGGCTACAAGGTCAACTGTCGTTTTTGCCATTTTGCGATATCCCGTTAATTTTCCTCCGGCAATCGTGATAAGACCCGAATCGGACTCCCAAATTTCATCTTTTCTTGAAATTTCAGAAGGGTCTTTACCTTCTTCTAGAATTAACGGTCTCACTCCAGCCCAGCTTGATTCGATATCTTCATCCGAAACTTTCACTTCTGGAAACATATAATCAATCGCCTTTAATAAATAGGTACGGTCTTCTGATGTAACGGTAGGGACTGCAGGATCGCCATCATAAAAGGTGTCTGTAGTTCCGACGTATGCCTTACCGGCTCGCGGAATAGCAAAGATCATCCGGCCATCGGGCGTATCAAAGTAAAGCGCCTGCTTCAAAGGAAATTTCGATTGGTCGATTACGACATGAACACCCTTTGATAACTTCAGCGTTTTCCCTTTTTTCGATTGGTCTTTTTCACGGATCGAATCAACCCATGGACCTGCGGCATTGATAACTTTGTCTGCATATATTTCATACTGATTACCTGATAGTAAATCATTGACCAGGACGCCTATTACCTTGCCATTTTCATACAACAATTTTTCTACCTTTGTATAATTTATAGGTGTCGCGCCTTTATCCACAGCCGCCTTCATCACTTCAATCGTCAGGCGTGCATCATCTGTACGGTATTCAACATAATGGCCTCCGCCTTTAAGTCCTTCTTTCTTTACAAGGGGTTCCATTTTCAGTGTTTCACTAACCGATAGCATTTTCCTTCGTTCACTTTTTTTGACGCCTGCTAGAAAATCATAGACTCGGAGTCCGATGGATGTACTGAATTTTCCAAATGTGCCGCCTTTATGCATTGGGAGCAGCATTCTTTCCGGTGTAGTCACATGTGGCCCATTTTCATAAACGATCTCTCTCTCTTTTCCAACCTCAGCAACCATTTTTATTTCAAATTGCTTTAGATACCGCAAACCACCATGGACAAGCTTTGTTGAACGGCTTGATGTTCCTGCAGCAAAGTCCTGCATTTCCACCAATGCCACTTTCATTCCTCGAGTCGTTGCATCCAGGGAAATCCCTGCACCTGTAATTCCTCCGCCAATGACTAACACATCAAATTTTTCTTTTTTCAGAAGCTCAATTGTTTCTTCTCGATATATATTTGAAAACCTCATGCCTAACTCCTCCTTTGAGTGATACCTGCTTTTGTCGAGTAGTTGTTGGTTCTTGTATTTAAATAAGTTAATTTGTTCTCATAGTTTTCCATTCATATAGATATTAATTACCCTAATCTGCCAATAAAAACAAAAAAAGAGACCATAAATGCACATTATCGAATTCTCGATAACGCATTCATGGTCTCTCCTGTTCTCCGGCCGATTTATTAACTTGATTTTAGTATATCATACTCTAACTCATATTAGAAAGACTTCGCTTTGTTTTTATTTAACAGTTCAACTAAAGGGGCAGATTAGCTGAAGTAAAAACAAGGAAAGATGATTCCTATCTTATGCCGTATAAGACATATTATGTGCAACAATAAGAGTGAATTATTATCAAATTCACTCTTGAAAAATTATTTATCTTTTTATCGGGCGTTCTAGAGTTAATATTTCATCTTCAAGTGAAGAAAATTGCTGTTCCACTACATGTTTAACATCTAAGACAGCAGCGTTATAGAAATGAGGAGCAAGTGACTCCTTAACGAAATCTAATACTCTTTCTGCAGCAAATTCAGTTATTTCTTCATCTCTTTCTTGTGAAAAAAAGTATTGAATGTCAGAAATCATTAATTGCTGTTGGTCTTTTGTAAGTTTTATAAACAAGTAAAACACTCCCTAATAAAATATATTACAGCTAACTATACATGTGAAATTCAGTAAATCACAGGCTATATTTTCATAAAATATTATGTACAAGTAGGAGTGGTAAAAACCCTTTATTAAGGGTAGTTGAAACTTTATTTAATGCAGATGAACATACCTCGACATTGTTTGGTTTAGGTTTTCTCGAATTAATTCTTTTATCATACCGTATATTTTTATTGGATTATCAGTTTTATTAGGAAAAAAAGAAGAGCGAATTTAAACGTGATTTTAGTTAATAAAAACAAAATTTAAGGGGCGGGCGTTAGTTGAAGAAGATGAATACATATAATAAAGTCGTTTAATTTTATAGCCATCAATCAAGAAAACCGATACTACTGATGTAGAATCGGTTTTCTTAATTTCTGCAATTTAGTTGGAAAGTGGGTACTACAGAGTAAAAACTTTAACAATAAAGTTGTTTAATCATTCTTCACTAACGCCCCAAACTGTTAAATAATCTTCTAAATTACTGAAATTTAATACAAACGTCATATAGCTGTACATGTAATAAATCACCTAAATTAAAAATCATGCACGGTTACACAAAGTTGGATAATTACTCCAAACGGATCTCGTACAATGGCATATCCTGGACTAAAAGCATTGGGTTCATATGGTACTAAAATGGCCACCTTTTCATGTTGAATAAGCGAGTCATAGAGATCTTTAATTACAATCTTATCTTGAGACTGAATACATAAAGATGAACTATTACCTAATTGCCAAGGTTGTGTATTGTCCATTTCTTTCTCCGCAAGCATAAGCTTATTCGCACCGATTTGTAAAACAGAATGTGTAATATACTCATCTTGACCTTCTCCATAAATAAAATTAGGATTCATTTCCTTCATCTCTTTATAATTTTTCTTAAAAAGAACGGTCGCCCCTAAATATTCCTCATAAAACTCAATAGCAGCTGCACCTTTACCATTCAACGATAGAAAGGGAATTACTTCAAAATTCATTTTATTGCCTCCTCAACAATTATTTATTACACTTACAAGTATATAAAATAAAGGTGACAAAAAACGGCACCATTAAGAGGTCATTTTATGAAAAAATCAGAACGCTTAAATCAAATGCTGCGTTTTATCAATCAAAAACAACAGTTTACGCTCCAAGATTTAATGCAAGAATTTCATATTTCTAAAAGAACTGCATTACGAGACATTTCTTCACTAGAGGAAATTGGCGCACCAATTTATGCAGAATATGGTCGGTATGGAGGTTATCATTTACTTAATCAAATGACACTACCGCCCATTTCTTTTAACAGTCAAGAAATTTATGCGCTTTATTTTGCAATGCAGGCACTACGCAGCTTTTCAAATCTACCTTTTCAAGTATCGCTTCATTCTATTCATGAGAAATTTATAAACGCGTTAGCAGAAAAGCAACGTCAGCATATAGAGAGAATTCAAGATCGGATAACCTTTCGACACACGGAACAAATCAAAGAAAGCGCACATTTAGAAACTTTATTACTTGCTGCCATTAAAAATGAAGTATTAAAAATCAGTTATCAATCAATGCATCAAGAAAGCACTCGTAGCATTCAGCCAATCGCTATTTATGCAATGAAAGGCTATTGGTATTGTCAGGCTTATGATGTAACGAAAAAAGCTTATCGAGTATTCCGGTGTGATCGTATTACAACAGTGGAAATAACGAACATCGAACCATTAATTGACTTAAAGGAGATTAATGTTCACAATGCACATTCACTCTGGAAACCATCTGAAAAGGCAATTCAATTCAAATGTCTAATAAATCAAGAAGGGGTTGAGCATTTTCAACAGCAACATTTCCCATCTATGAAGTTAATCAACGAGAGTGAAAGTACCTATATTGTTGGTTCGTATGAGCCAAATGAGCTTGAGTTTATAGTTAACTATATTGCTAGCTTTGGTAAGTCCATAAAAATAGTAGAACCTAATATATTAAGAGAACTTTTAAGAAAGTATTATATAGATTTACTAGATAATTTATAGAAGGCTAGTTTGTAAATTATTTCTCTTATTTAAAGACTTTATTATGGTAATCTGCCCGATAATTGAACAACATATTTAAAGCATTTTATTAAGTTTCAAATGACTTTATTGTAAATTTAACAACAAAAAGACCACTATATAAGTGGCCTTCTTTATTTGTTAAATTTAGTGTTTATCAGAACCTTTATTTAAAAGCCATTGCTGCTTGAACAGCTTTTTTCCATCCGTCATATAATTTTTCACTCTCCTGCTCATCCATGGATGGATTAAAGGTTTTGTCTATTGCCCACTGCTGAGCGATTTCCTCTTGGTCCTTCCAATAGCCAACAGCTAGTCCAGCCAAATACGCTGCACCGAGTGCTGTCGTTTCGTTTATAGTCGGCCTTTCAACAGGGACACGTAGTAGATCGCTTTGGAATTGCATTAAGAAGTCGTTCTTAACTGCACCGCCGTCCACTCTCAATGTCTTCAGCTCAATACCTGAATCCGCCTCCATGGCATCGAGTACATCCTTCGTTTGATATGCAAGCGATTCAAGGGTAGCACGGACAAAATGCTCTTTAGATGTTCCACGAGTTAAGCCAAAAACTGCACCTCGGACATCGCTGTCCCAATATGGAGTCCCAAGCCCTACAAACGCAGGAACAACATAAACTCCATCAGTACTTTCTACACGTTTTGCATAGGCTTCACTGTCCTCGGCATTTTTTAGCATCCGTAAGCCATCACGCAGCCATTGAATCGCTGATCCTGCTACAAATATGCTGCCTTCTAGTGCATATTCAACCTTGCCATTCAATCCCCAAGCAAGAGTTGTCAATAACCCGTGCTCGGAACTGACAGCTTTTTCACCCGTATTCATAAGCATGAAACAACCTGTTCCATACGTATTTTTAGCCATTCCTTCATTAAAACAAGCTTGGCCAAATAATGCCGCCTGTTGGTCACCCGCTGCTCCTGCAATTGGAATCGACTGGCCGAAGAAGTGATATTCGATCGTATGGGCATACACTTCGGAAGAAGGTCTAACCTCTGGTAGCATCGATTTTGGAACAGTCAATATCTCTAGAAGCTCCTCATCCCATTTCAGATCATGAATATTATACATTAATGTCCGCGAAGCATTAGAATAGTCTGTTACATGGGCCTTGCCTCCTGATAGCTTCCAAATCAGCCAGGTATCAATGGTTCCGAATAACAACTTGCCTTCATCTGCTTTTTGTCGAGCTCCTTCCACATTATCGAGGATCCACTTCACTTTTGTACCGGAAAAATAGGCGTCTATTAACAATCCTGTTTTTTCTCGGAACAGATCATTAAGACCTCTTCCTTTCAATTCATCACAAATTTCGCTAGTTTGTCTGGACTGCCATACTATCGCATTATACACAGGGGCTCCTGTTTCTTTATCCCAAACGACTGTCGTTTCACGCTGATTAGTGATTCCAATACCAGCAATTTGCTCAGGCTTTACACTAGATTCCGATAGTACACCAGCAATCACTGCTAAAATTGATCCCCAAATCTCATTGGCGTTATGCTCTACCCAGCCTGGCTTAGGGAAATGCTGTGTGAATTCCTTTTGGGCCGAGTGGACGATCTCGCCCTTTTCGTTAAACAAAATCGCCCGTGAACTAGTTGTTCCTTGATCCAATGATAAGATATATTTTTCCATAATGTGTTTCCCCCCTTTTTAATTTAACTAGCAATGTTGCTAGTTTCTAACTCACGCGACTGCTTTTTTCCAAAAGTATATGCTAATACCAATATTATTAGGCTTGCTCCTAAAACAGTCCAAAAGGCTGTCGTCAATTCACCTAAAAAGACCGCTTTATAGAAGACAGCTCCAAGTGCTCCACCGACAATCGGGCCAACAACCGGAATCCAAGCATAGCCCCAATTCGAATTTCCCTTACCTGGTATTGGCAGCAGGAAGTGAGCAATACGAGGTCCAAGATCACGTGCAGGGTTTATGGCGTAGCCTGTTGTTCCTCCGAGCGACATCCCGATAACAACAATCAATAAACCGACAGCAAATGGGTTCAGACCTTCTGTAAACTTGCCGGCTCCAATAAATAATAAGCCAAGAACAAGGATGAATGTACCAATCATTTCACTTAATAGATTTGAAAAAGTATGTGGGATAGCTGGTGAGGTTGCAAACACACCAAGCTTTGTACCTGGATCCTCCGTAGCTTTCCAGTGAGGCAAATAATGCAGGAATACAAGAGTCGCACCTATAATTGCCCCTATCATTTGCGCCACAATGTACCCTGGCACATCAGCCCAAGGAAAATCTCCATTGATAGCTAATGCTACTGTAACAGCCGGGTTTAAATGTGCTCCGCTTATGGAACCCACTGCAAAGACACCCATTGTAACAGCCAGTCCCCATGCAATCGTGATGACAATCCAGCCTGCATCTTTGGCATAAGATCCCTTTAAGGAAGATCCTGCCCCAATACCTGCACCAAATAAAATTAAAATCATTGTGCCTACTACTTCTCCCCAAAATGGAKTCATACATAACTCCTCCTCTTATAGAATGATGCCTTACCAACAAATAAAAGGAGATTCACAGCAGAACTTTCCTCAAAAAATGAGTATGTCTGGTGTGAATCTCCTAATCTCCGTCACATGTATTAACTTGTAATGTAAATATACTAGGTAGTGAAAACGCTGTCAATTAATTTATATAAAAATAAATGATTTTTTCTGTATTTTTTTTCCTCTATCTCACATCAACTCCTATCTAAATTAAAACATCTCCCATAATTCAGTTTTTGAAGTCGTGATTGACGAAGCTCCTGCCTCAAGGGCATTCAAGACTTCATCTGAAGAACGTATGAGCCCACCAGCAAAGATAGGAGTTTGTAAGCGTTCCTTTACCTCTTTAATCATCCAAGGCATTGCGCCAGGCAAAACTTCGATATAATCAGGCTTTGTTTTCTGTACCAGCTTATAACTTTTCTCTAACGCATGTGAGTCAATTAAAAAGATTCGTTGAATGGCAATAACACCCTTTTGCTTCGCTTTCAAAATCACGCTGGATTTTGTTGAAATCAGGCCATATGGGCAATACTCCTGACAAATAAATTCTGTAGCGTATTCATCACTTTTAATACCATGAATTAAATCGACATGATAAATCATTTTCTTATTATGCTGCTTTGCCATTAAGCTTACATTTTTCAATTGTGATATATGCAAATCAAGAAACACACCTATTTCATAGGAACTTTCTAGAAATCTTTCGAAATCCTTCATGCTTGCCGAAGCAGGCAAAATTTTCTGGTCCATTCATTTTCCCCCTTATCTACCGGAAAAACTCAAAACTTTTAGTTATTTAGTATATTTTAAAGAGCTTGGTTTATCAAACACAATTTTTCTTATTGAAGAATCGTCCTTTACCATATCCTTACACTAACATACCTGGTATCCCCTTTAAAATAGTACAGGTAAGAATGCTATGTAAATATTTCCTTCATTGCTTACCCTTTCTTCGATTCATCATAATGAAAGTTTAATTTTTAATGCACCTTCCGCCAACTCATACGATTTAATAGTGCCCACGGGTATTCTTTTCACGATGTTCCAAGCATTAAAATTCATTTTGATCATTCTATTTTCAAATTCAAAAAATGGCGGTCTGTTAAATATCTTTTGGTTAATAAAATTCCTATCAATAGGCCTCATTTCTACTAATTCAAATGAAATCGTTCTTTTTTCCACGTGAACCGGTTTTAATGTAATACGGAAAGGCACGTTTTTCTTAAACATCATTTTTTTCACTTCCGTCGTTCCGAAAAGCACTATATGTTTTGGCGTAATCTCGACTTTAACATCCTGCTCACCTGATTTCATCTTTATAAATCGCTCTAGCATAGACGCAGTTAACGTTATCGGTAAACCATTCCCGAAAATATTAGATGGATTGAACGTATTCATCGTGGTTTCCCCCTCCAACTTAACTTACAGGTAACTTCATTCCATATGGAACGTCAGTTATAGCATATGCCGTCTTCACGAATGTAGTTAACCCTTCATAACATGCAAGGTCTACTACTTATTTCGTCCTTCCTCCCACTTAATTCGTCCTTTCTCCGCTTTATTCGACCTTCCTCCGAATAAATCGACCTTTCTCCACTTATTTCGACCTTCCTACGATTAATTCGTCCTTCCTCCTACTTAATTCGTCCTTTCTTCTACTTATTTCGTCCTTCATCCCACTTAATTCGACCTTTCTTCTACTTATTTCGTCCTTCCTCCACTTAATTCGACCTTTCTTCTACTTATTTCGTCCTTCCTCCACTTAGTTCGGCCTCATAAATGTTGCAGCACTATGAGTACAGGAGTATTTACGTCGTTGCAGCGAAGATTGGATTCAAAAAAATTAGGCTATCTCTCTCCAAAAAGATTTTGGAAAAGTGACAGCCTTTAAATATATATATCATTTTAGCTAGGTCCGTTTCTTTATTTAGCGATTAAAGGTGCGGAGAACTTCTTCATTGCTTTGTCCTGGCTTCAGCCCTGCATGTTTATAATCAGGGGTAAAAACCGATGTTTTGATTGGACAGGCAATTTGCTTCTGGATGCTTCCTTTTCCGTCAGGTATTTCAACAATCATGCCCCGCTCCTTAAGCTGGGGATGATTGGTCGCTTCGGTAAAGGTCAGTACTGGTTCTACACAAGCCTCAGAATCAGCAAATATTTCTTTCCATTCATCAAAGTTCTTTTCAAGAAAAGCACGTTGGACAGCTGTTTTAAATCTACTTCCACTCTCAGCATCTCTACTCAAGCTTAGTTCATACAATTCGGGCTTGAGGATTGCTACACACAGAGCTTTACGGAATGGAGGCTCCAGGCTTCCTACCGAAAAATAACGACCATCTTTCGTTTCGTAAAAGTCATAAAATGACCCTCCGTTTAATATCAATTTCTCTGGCTCAAGCTCCATGCCCCCTTGTAAATTCAGAGGTGCGGATATGGCATTTAAAGCGAAACTGCAGTCGGTCATGCTGATGTCGATGTATTGGCCTTCCCCCGTTCTGTCTCTATAAATGACTGCGGACAAAATACCGATAATAGCATGCAATGACCCTCCTGCAAGATCAGCTATTTGCGTTCCGTTCTTTGCTGGGCCGTCTTTTTGCGTACCGGAATAGCCTGATAATCCTGCAATCGAAATATAATTGATATCATGACCCGGGCGGTCTTTGTAGGGACCGGTTTGGCCAAATCCTGTGATTGAACAATAAATTAACTTCGGATTGATTTGTTTTAATACCTCGTACCCCAGCCCTAAGCGCTCCATGACACCTGGCCGGAATTGTTCAAGGACGATATCGTATTCTTTCACTAAATTTTTTACGGCTTCGATGGACTCCGACTGTTTTAAATCAAGGGTAATCGATTGCTTTGATCTGTTAAGATATTGATTCACACCCCATGAATCCCCTGCTGCCGGCCTTTCTACCTTCAAAACATCTGCTCCTAAATCAGCTAGCATCAAAGTGGCAAATGGTCCGGGCAGTAGCGTTGAAAAGTCTAATACTTTCAAATTAGTTAATAGAGTCATAAGCGCGCACCTTCCTTTTCTAGCGATTAGATACTTCAAACGGTTAAAGTCTGGCTTTCTCTTCTCAAAGATGGTAGTTACCCCGTCGTACTAGCATGCATTCCTTTACTTTTTTAAAAAAATTTGAAAGAGATTAGAATGATACATAGAGTCCCCTTTAGCTAATTTTATAGAAAAACACACATAGAGATTACGTTTATCATATAACATCCACCTTTAAATTTGTATTAATTTCCATTTATCATAAATTAAAAAGCCAGGAATCCGGCTCCTGGCTTTGAATAAGAGTTTTGAATGGGGAAGGTAAAAAAGCTTACATGCACATTACTGTTTATATAGACAAGTAAAAGCCGGACAACTTAAAACAACGTTGTCCGGCTGATTTTACTTAAAGCATTATCATTCGTATTTTTTGTCAAAGTCAAACTCCACTTCTTCAAGTTTAACGAATTTAGTTTTCCTTACCAGTTTATATCCAAACCATAGACCAAGGAAAAGTGGGATTCCTAGGTATGCAGCTACTACACTGCCCCAATCAATGTGGTCTGAAAAAAACGCTTGAAAATTTTGAGATAGAATGACAATTAAGCCAATCACAATAGCAAAAATCGGTCCAATCGGAAACCATAATGCCTTATATGGCAGCTTCTCCAATGAATGGCCTTGAGCTATATAAGCTTTCCGGAAACGATAATGGCTGATAGAAATACCTAGCCAGAAGATAAATCCTGTAATACCAATAGCATTCATTAACCATATATACACTTTACCATCACCAAATACAGAAGCTAAAAATGCAAGCATACCAATGGCACATGTCAAAATCATTCCCGCAACCGGCACTCCGCGTTTGTTAAGTTTTGCAAAAATGCGTGGTGCTTGCCCATCTTTAGCCATTGAATATAACATACGTGTCGATGCATATAAACTAGAGTTACCTGCTGACAATACCGCTGTTAAAATGACTGCATTCATGAGCGAAGCTGCAAAAGCAATTCCAGCCTTTTCAAATATAAGCGTGAATGGGCTGACCATAACATTATCCCCTTGTAAACTTTCGCTTGTATAAGGGATAAGTAGCCCTATCACAAAGATTGCCAATACGTAAAAGAGTAGGATTCTCCAAAAAACGCTTTTAATAGCCTTCGGTATATTTTTGGCTGGGTCTTCACTTTCACCTGCAGCCACACCAACGATTTCTGTACCTTGAAAAGAAAAGCCAGCTGCAATAAACACAATGAAGACACCCATAAAACCACCCGGGAAAGGCGCGTCATCGACTGTGAAGTTCTTAAAACCTACTGCTTCGCCACCCATGATGCCAACAATCATTAGTATGCCAACGATTATAAAAATAACGATGGCCGTTACTTTTATGAAGGAAAACCAGTATTCCCCTTCACCATATCCTTTAACGGATAAATAGTTTAATAGGAAAATGAGTACCAAGAATGATGCACTCCACAACAATGATGGACTATTTGGAAACCAAAATTTCATAATCATTGTTGAGGCTGACAACTCCGCCGCTATGGTCATCGACCAATTGAACCAGTACGTCCATCCCAAGGCAAATCCAAATGCCGGATCGACGAATTTCGTTCCATAGGTACTGAATGAACCGCTTGTCGGCATAAAGGCTGCCAGTTCCCCTAAGCTGGTCATCACAAAGTACACCATTGCCCCAACTAAGGCATAAGCAAGTAATGCGCCGCCTGGACCAGCTGTATGGATAGCTGCCCCGCTGCTAAGAAACAGCCCGGTGCCAATAGCCCCTCCAATAGAAATCATCGTTAAATGTCGGGATTTTAAACCGCGCTTTAATTCTTGTTCTTCTCGCTTTGGAGGATGCTGAAAGATGTCGTTTTCTTGTTTTGGTATCATAAATTTTCATCCCTTTCTATATAAGCGCTTTCATTTATAGGGAAATCCATTTAATAAATTTTCCTATTTCATCGACTTTCAAATAGACCTAATTTACAATTCGAATATTCCTATTCTGAATATATGCAATTTTCATGCCAAATTTTCAAACCGCAAAATTCAACAAATTATTTTAAAAAACGCTTTTAATAGACAAAATATTTTGCACTTTATGCCATGTTTTTTTGCACTTTATGCCATGTTTTTTTGCAGCATTAAAAAAGCGGGACTAATAAAATACTAAGCTCATTTCATACGCCCTTAAATATATTCCAAATATTACTAGAAGAATATTTAGAAAGAACATTTCTATTAAAAACCATTTTTCTCCATTTTATCCCTTTAAATGTCATATTTTTGCGTGTTTTCTCCATTTGATAATAATATGAAACGATGTAAAAATGAGGTATTCTCATGAAGGAGTTGAAAGGTTATGAAAGGTAAGGTATTTTTAGGAACCGCACTATCTATCGGTCTATTATTTTCTGCTATTCCCCAACAAGAAGCTCTAGCGGCAAAAAACGTGTTAAGCGTTGAAAAGTATAATAAGCATAGAGATTCGCTAGAATTCAAGTCTGGGAAACTCACAGAACCTTCAAAGCAGACGGCAGAGGATATCATTCTTACCTTTTTTGATAAAAACACAAAGTCTTACAAGTTAGAGAAGCAAAAAGCGAAAGACTCCTTCATTATCCAAAAAAAAAGTAAGGATGAACTTGGAAATACCGCTCTAAGATTGCAACAAACCTATCAGGGCGTACCTGTATGGAATTCTACACAGGCAGTATTAATTGACCCTCAAGGTGTTTTAACAGTCGTGTCCGGAACAGTTGAAGCCAATTTAAACACTAAATTAGGGAAAAAGGCTAAAAAAGGCATCAGTAAATCAGAAGCAATCCAAATAGCCGAAACAGATATTGGATTCACTCCTTCCTACGAACAATCTCCTGAATCAGAGCTATATGTATACGCCAATGAAGGAAAGGCCGACTATGTATATAAGGTCAATTTAAATTTCTTAGATCCGGAACCAGGAAACTATAATTATTTCATTTCAGTCAAAACAGGTGAAATATTGAATAAATATAACACCCTTGATGAAGTGACGGGGACCAATTCCGTCGGTACGGGCATCGGAGTCCTAAACAATACTGTATCGTTAAACACTACCTTATCGAGCAGTAAATATTATCTACAAGACAATACACGTGGCAAAGGTATTTTCACCTATAATGCTAATAACCGGTCAAAATTGCCTGGTACACTCTTATCCAATTCAACCAACGCTTTTACTTCTTCTACCGATAAAGCTGCAGTGGATGCTCATTTTTATGCTGGTAAAACCTATGATTATTACAAATCCACGTTTGGACGGAACTCTTACGATGGAAATGGAGCCATCCTGAAGTCAACCGTTCATTATGGTTCGAAATACAATAATGCTTTTTGGGATGGTACACAAATGGTTTACGGTGATGGGGACGGCACGACGTTCATCCCATTGTCAGGCGGTTTAGACGTTGTTTCACATGAATTGACACATGCAGTAACTTCTACGGAATCGAATTTGACCTATCAGAATGAATCCGGTGCTTTGAATGAAGCTATTTCTGATATTTTTGGCACCGTTGTTGAATTTAAGAATCAAAGTGCAAAAGCGGACTATCTGATAGGAGAAGATATTTACACACCTAATATTTCCGGCGATGCCCTCCGTTCAATGGCCAACCCAACATTGAATGGCGACCCTGACCATTATACGAACCGTTATACAGGATCGGGCGACAATGGCGGCGTCCATACGAACAGCGGAATCATTAATAAGGCAGCTTATCTTATCTCCGCGGGTGGCACTCACCATGGCGTGACCGTAACTGGAATTGGCATTGATAAACTAGGAACCATCTTTTACCGGGCCAACACGACTTATTTAACTTCCTCGTCTACTTTTTCACAAGCCAGAGCAGCAGTCGTCCAATCTGCCGCTGATTTATATGGTTCAAGCAGTGCAGAAGCCACTGCAGTCAAAAACGCTTTTACAGCTGTCGGTGTGAATTAAGAGATCCACCCTATGAATTATTAAATGTCTAGGCTAATCTAATAAGTAAGACAACCTTAACACCTCCCTAAATGTACAGAAAAAAGTACATGTTAGCTGAGGTGTTTTTTTATAAGTATAAATGTAAGCAACAACCAGCACCCAAACCTAGGTACATCGGAGCTCCCACTGTGTATGACGCATGAGTTACCATTTCCGCGCAGGGAAACGCGTCCTACTATAAATCCATCATTTATCATTTCAGGACGTCCTTACTAAAAATAATAAGCACAATATTAAAAAGTCGCGCACCTTATAGGAAGTTCGTTCCGGACATTCGTATAGTATTTTCGTGCTTTAACGAACGTTAATAACGGCTGTTTTGAGAAGAAACTCCACCGTTCGAGAAAGTCTGCTTTTACGAACAGTAGCTAACCGCCCACTTCGGAAATTTTATACGCTAAGAGAATTCCAACCTAAAAAGTCGATCTCTTCTAAGTTATAGAACTAACGCACCCGTTAGTTTAAGTACAAACCTTCACAATCTTGCTAACCTGCCCCTTTAGCTCCATAAGAAAAAGAGCTGCCATAGCAACTCCCTTATTGAAGTAAAGAACCTGAGCTTAAAAAGAAGTAGCCATTATGTTTACCTTTTCAGTAAAAATCTTGGAGGTGAACCAACCTCTTGTTCTGCTTCAAAGTAAGCAAGTGAACCTTCAATACACGAAACAATAGAAGGCATTCCATAACCAACTACTTTCTTTAAGGCTTCATTTAAGGTTAATTTTTTACCATCAATTTCTTCGTTCCATGAAATTACATAACACTCATTGGGTGCACCTTGTTTTTTAAGTAAAGTAGCAATTTCTTGATAATCGGAATTAGGAGTTGGTATTTCAATCATATATTCCGGAAGAAGTGTTTTGCCATAATCGTGGCAAAGTCTGTTCAATGCTTCTACTCTTTTCTTTTCTGATGATAGTTCAAATATAACTCTATCTTGTATTCTTTTAGCAAAGAACCTTTTTACAATTCTTTTTTCTTGTTCTTTATCCATTATGACCTCCCGTATACTGCTTGTTTTTACTAATCATAACAAAATCCTTATAGAACTATCCTGCCCCGATAGTTGCATAAAGAAAGAGCTGCCTTAAAGACAGCTCTGATCTTCAGCTAACGCATGCGTTAGTTGCATAAGGAAGTTGAAAAAATAGCCTGTATATATTTGAACGATGAATAACTTACCTATTTTCTTGTGTTTGTTTGCACCATATACAGAAAATTGGGAAAAACGTAACCAAAAACGTAACCATTTTTATAAAAAACTCGTCAAGCGTAAAATTGAAAGTATGAATTAAAGCAGCCGTTTCTATATTGGAATGCGTTGCTTTATTTTTTATTGGAGCATATCAGAATCCAAAATAACGGCTGGTCTATTGATTCTGCTACTGAAATTTTTAGTGAGGAATGGATATCTGATGACGAGTTTTTTGTCACCGAATCTGAAATTTATGGGAATAATAAACTCTATCATCAATTGAAAAAAGAACTTCGAATAAGAAAAACATAGGGAGATTTTAGTCTTCCTATGTTTTCATTCATATTATTTATCTGTTTGTTTTTGCTTCTTTTTCAAATACTCCGCACGTATTTTTTCAAGTTGCTGCTTTTTATCAAATTTGGCAGGCTTCTGTTTTTCACGAAACTTTGTCACAGCTACCTGACCTTTGTAATCCAATTGATATTTTCCCACTTTGTTCACCTACTTTTCTTGTCTTTAAAGAAAATCTATTCAACAAATATAATATACCTTTTTTTACTGAAGTAAACCTTATTACTTTATTAGTGTACTGCTAACTTTGCATATATCAGTAAAAACATTAAAAACTTAGTAAAATAATTCATCGCCAAATGGTATTCATTTCATTGCTATAATCAAAATAAAATGCCTTGACACTCTGCATAAGCCTCAATCATTCTATTTCTTGTTTGTTCAACTCTCTTCTAAAGGTCCAATTGTTCGGTAAATAAGGTTTAAAATATTAAAACAATCTAAGTCTACTCCATCTTTTAAATGGTTCTTAATGCTAATAACCATTACGTTCTCGATGATTTCAAATTTAGGTTTCTGAGGGGAAATATTGTTTTTTTTGCAAAGTCTTTTTACTACTTGTTTAAAAAAATCTACATCCCCAATATTTTTCTCCAAAAAATCAGCCCTTGTTATTAACTTTTCTACTTATATCTATCTTAATCCAAATATTACCTTATTCAACTAAACTGCCCCGATAGTTGCATAAGACAAAGAGCTGCCAAAGCAACTCCCTAATAGAAGTAAAGCACCCGTTAATCCATTTTCTCTTTATTAACTTTCAGTATCTCCTTTAATGTAGAATGAATATTTTGAAGGCTAATTAAAATAAAGCCCAGCATAATAAATGTTACTAATTCCCCTGTAAATATAGAGATTATTGCTATTATTAGAGCATATAAACCATAAAGCCAACCTTGCATTTTTATATCACCACGCTGCTATTTTTGATTTTTAAATTTCCAAACCTCTTCTTCGAGATTATCTATTCTTTGTTGTAGTGCTTTCTTCGGTTCTAAAATCCTTCTCCCCAATATTACGGAGAAGCCGGTAATAGCAATAATTCCCCCAGCAAAAGCCATAAACAATATCAAGGTAATATCAAACATAAAAACAACTCCTAATTAATTCAAGGTTTGTTATTATTATCTACGTAAATTGAACAACAAGAGTTTCATTTTCCATCAACAAACTTGCCCCGATAGTTGAAGAAGAAAAATCAAAAGCATTGTTTAACAGATTCTATTTTAAAGAAGTAACAATCAAAAAAAAGTTCGTAAAAATGTACTTAAACGAACGGATAGCTAATAAACAGATTAAGGTTTATTTGTGCACATGGTCTGTACATACCTATTCACGCATACAGCCATAAGGATTCTATGTATGGTAAAATGTTGGTTAGGAGATTTTATTAGATACTTTATTACTTCGGCTTATTATTGCCGGCCCTTATTCTTCTACGAGGTCTAGGGAAGCAGCAATAGTTTTTACATCCCACTTTCATTCTTTAATTTGAATGGAAGTGTTATTACACATATAACAATCCCTTCTTTTTCATTTGAAAAAGATTAATTCCCTAAAATAGTTGCTTTTCTTCTTATTAACTGTCAAGCTTAGATGATCTAGACTATAAAGAATAGAACAAGTAGGTGACGAACATGATTGAAGTTAAAACTTCCACACTTAGTGATGGTGAGTTCAATAGAGGCGTATTTGCTACACAAGACATTAAAAAAGGTGAGCTTTTACATGAGGCACCTGTTATTGCTTATCCAAACGAAGAGCATGTTTTCATAGAGAAAACATTGCTTGCAGATTACGCGTTTGAGTATGGAATTAACCATACTGCCATGCTTTTAGGATATGGCATGCTGTTTAATCACTCTTATACTCCCAATGCTACTTATGACATAAACTTTAAGAACCACACGTTTGATTTCTTCGCTTACACCGACATAAAAGCAGGAGAAGAAATTCTTATTAATTATAATGGTGAAGTCGATAATGAAGATCCTTTATGGTTCAATAAAGAAGATAATGGTGAAGATGACGCTGAGTAACAACACCGTTACTTTTGAATGACCTGAAGGTAATACTTTATTAATGAGAGCCATTTACACAGACAACAAGGTTCAATAAAAAATCCCCTTTAAAAGGATTGTGGCAATTACACAATCACTTAAGGGGATTTTTTTTACTTAATGAGCGGAAGGCTTATTCGATTTTGATTTTGTTAAGGATTGGAGTTGGCTCTTAACCTTATCAATGTTTTCTGGAGTGGCTAGGGATTTTATTTGACTCATGGTTTTTTCACGAGTTTTTTTATTGCGCATTAAATATGCTGCTGCTCCTATCACGACAGTTCCAATCATTTTATTTGATGGCATATGAGTTTCCTCCTTGAAGTTGGTTATATTATAGTATTCCCTCTATCGGTTGATTTAAACAACAGGCCGTAGCCTCAGCCTGCATTGAATAGACTGGTAAAAACTCTTAAACTTGACCCGCGAAACCCAGCCTTCGCTGTTTTATTTGAACGAGGGCTAAGCTTTGATAGTTGATTTTCCTTTTATTTCTCCAAGTTCAGACTGTTAATATACTCTACGCTTTCAGGACTTTTCACCACTTTTGCAGCTTGATCTGGATCTACCTTTGTTTGCTTCATATTGTAGAGTTTATAAGTTAGAACTCTTTTCGTTGACTCGTTAATTCGCTCCATAGGAACTTCTCCTGCTTTCACCGCTTCAAGTAAACCGTTATATACCTCAAGCTCATGCGAATATTCATGACAGACCAATAATAAATCCGCTCCTGCAAGGATTGCTTCTTTCCCCATATCTTTATAGGAAAAATACTTATTCACAGCGCCCATTTCCAAATCATCCGTGACCACAAGCCCTTCAAATCCAAGTTTCCCCCGAAGCAAGTCTTCAATGATAACCTTGGACAGGCTTGCCGGTTTTTCTTTATCATAAGCTGGATATTTAATGTGGGTGACCATCACGAAAAACTTTTGGTTATCCATTTCACTAATAATTTTCTTGAAAGGATAAATATCCGAGTTTTCTAGATCGAGCTGGTTTGCTTCCACAGAAGATGTTTCGACATGCGGGTCAATCTCGCTGCGTCCGTTTCCTGGAAAATGCTTCAATGCTCCTGTGACGGAAGCATCGTTCAAGCCTTGAATCGCTTTCGTTCCGTATTGATAGACCTTTTCTGGATCTTTTCCCAGTGAACGGTTGTCCTTCTTTGATAAATCAAGAACTGGAGCAAAATTTATATTAATCCCCATAGAGTTCAGTTCTGTCCCGTTCAATTTTGCCACCTTGTACATGTCTTCAACAGAAGCATTTTCCCCAAGTTCCTGTTGCGAAGGGATTGGCGATACTCGTTCCCTCATTCGGATTATGTCTCCGCCTTCCTGATCGACGGCTACCATAAGCGGAAGGGAATTCTTACTGCGATCTGCCGATTGCTGAAGCGAATTGGATAACTTCGCCACTTGTTTTGGCGATTTCATATTGCGGTCAAAATAAATGACGCCCCCTATATGTTTTTGTTCGATAAGCTCCGTAATTTCACTGCTCTTCTCAGTTCCCTTGAAACCGACCATCATTAGCTGTCCAATTTTTTCTTCAAGCGTCATGTTTTCAAGCAATTCTTCTATTTTTTCATCAGTATCTGTGATGACATTGATGTCGGTTTCTTCCTTACCGCCTTGCTCTTTTTCTTTATCTGCTGTGTTTTCTACCTTCTCGGTTTCTTTGGATTTCGTATCCATATTTATTTGAACGAGCACCACCGTTAATAACGAAATGATAGCAATGAAGAGCAGTACGATATACTTATTTTTTTTCTTCATTGTACTTTTTTATCCTTTCGTTCCATATCAGAATCCGCAAGCTTCCTACCGGAGATTCCCTTCATTAGATACCCCTTGCTTCCCCATATATGGACTAACGTTTCGCCCTCCTTACAGTCCTCGTTGAAAATATCAAAAGAGACTGTCGTTTTACTATTCTTCATTAATTCTCCTTTTACTAATGACACTTCATCACTCATATTGTCCGTCATTCCTTTTCTGCAAAATTTATTTTTCTTTTTCGGCTGTACTGCTTAAATCGTAATTTCTATTTGTTCTCTCTTAATAATGTTCATAAGTGACCTATTCTATTTCTTCCTTAGGAATTTATTGCATAAAGCATAAGCCACGTACCCCATACTATACATACCCCAATACAAAGGAGATACAAACCCTTATGGACGGAATCTTAAAGAATCTTGCCGATACTATTAGTCATGCAGTTGATTATGCAAAAGAAAAAGTAACAGACATCACAAGATCAACATCTGTTACGATTTTGCAGTTGAGTGAGCATATTATGAATCAGCCTGAAACCAAGCAAATGGATAAAGACCTTTTAGGTATAGTTTATTCTTTTTATCATTTACAAAAAGAAGATGTTTCGTATTATTTGGAAATGAAAAGCTCACATATTCTACAGTTGGACGTGTATTCACACGACCACACGATTGTTTCTTACCGGTCTTATCGCGATCATTCTAGCTTACCTACTCCAATAAAATTTCCAAAAAACCTTTTATCCGAATGACTATCCTGAATCGTTTAAATATATATATCCACAAATCAACAACACAGAATCAGAAGCTAAGGTAGATAATAAAAAAAGCTGATATCCCACCACATTGGGGATATCAGCTTTTTTGAACTTCATTTGAGAAACAAAGGTAAAACAGGATCTAACTAGAGTGAGAAAAACTGATCTCTTTCTCTCGATATCCAATTCTCAGCATCTTCATTATCCTTTTTAACTAGTCGGTTAACGAGGATATCATGCCAAATATAGTTTTCTAGAAAATTGATATGAACCGGATCATCTGTGTAAAACGCTGTTTCTCTTTCTTCAGAAGAGGGGCCGTAAATTGTCTCCTTGCCATCAATGGATAAGATAAACCATTTGTTCTCTCCAATATTGTCTACATAACTGGTTTTACGATGAATATCTATCCCTGGTAATGGGTTGTCAACTTGAAAAACTATACCTTTGAGATTACAATACGCTGCTGTATCTGTTAGCTCTTGTTCAAGTTTCTCATACATCTTATCCCATATGGAAACAATCACTCTTTTCTCAGCTTTTTGTAATAAAGTACGACAAAAGGATAGAATATGCCGTTCTCCTTTAAGAGTCATTACACGGTTATCGGAAATGGGCTCTGTTTTTTCAAATTGCTTTAATGTATCACTTATGGATTGATAGGTATTGTTCCATTTTGTTTGAACAGATTCTAAAAATACATCGACAGGTAAAGGTGAATATTGAACCGAATCATTAATTTCTTCTTTTAACACGATTCCCTCTTCTTGAAGCCCATTTAATATTTCATAGATACGTGCTCTAGGAATTCCTGATTCCTTGCTCACTTGATAGGCACTTGTTGGTCCTTGACGTACCAAAGAAACATAAGCCTTTGCTTCATATTGACTAAATCCTAGAGACTGAATTTTTTGAATGATATCTTGCATAGTACCTCCTAGTGCAATTAGTAAGTTATATCTATCATACCAAATCTCTATTTGAAAAGTTAAGAAGTTATAAAATCGTAAAAGTCTTATTTACATGGATGATTTTTTTAGTTACTATCTAAGTAGTAACTAAAAATGTCTTACTCTAATTTTTTTAGTAAAGTAGATAACTTTGGATTAAGGAGTCCCAATCAGCGAGTGGTTCGTCTTTAATTCTATTGATACGGAGGTTTCTTGGATGGAAGATATTAATATTTCTACACTTTTGTTGTTAGTATGTTTCGGATTTCTAGCAGCATTCATTGATTCTGTAGTCGGAGGCGGAGGTCTCATTTCTATACCTGCTTTATTATTTTCAGGTCTCTCCCCTACAGCGGCAATTGCTACGAATAAATTGGCCAGTTCAATGGGATCTTTAACAAGTACCATTGCCTTTATCCGTTCAGGAAAAGTCGATTTTCAATTAGTAGCAAAGTTGTTTCCTCTTATTTTCACAGGGTCCTTACTAGGTGCCTGGGTAGTCAATTTTGTCTCACCCGAATTATTAAAGCCAATGGTATTAGTTCTCTTAATAGCCGTTGCTATTTATACGATTCTAAAGAAAAACTGGGGACATGAATCGACTTACCAAAAACTCTCTTTGCAAAAAGCCCTACTATTTTCATTTACTATATTTGCAATTGGTTTTTATGATGGATTTTTAGGTGCTGGAACAGGATCCTTTATATTATTTGCCTTTTTGATTATTGGTTTCGATTTTTTACACTCAGCGGGAAACGCAAAATTTCTAAACTTCGGAAGTAATATTGCGGCGCTCATCATGTTCATTTTTCTTGATGCGGTCAACTTTTCCTATGGGATACCGATGGGGATTTCTATGATTGCAGGAGCTTTAGTAGGTTCTAAATTCGCCATTAAGAAAGGAGTAGCATATGTAAGAGTGTTATTTATCTTTGTTACTGTTTTCTTAATCATAAAAAATATTATTGATTACATAAAAATTTTGTAATCGTTTAAAAGCCGGCTTACCCTTAAGTTAAATTAGACTTAACATGTTTTTCGATTTGATTACACTCTTTCACACCTCTAAATGTGACATATAGGAATTATTTGGGTATATGATAGATAGATATAGAATGTGTGGAAAGGTGTGGTTGGTGATGAGTGAAAAGTGGAATGGTGAAGAAATGGTAGATGTAACTGGGAAAACGATTGTGATTACCGGAGCTAATAGCGGTATTGGCTTTGAAACAGCCTTTGTGCTCGCTAGTAAAGGGGCCGAGATAATTCTTGCTGTTCGGAATGCTTCTAAGGGCGAAAAGGCTGTCGAAAGAATTACCTCCGTCTACCCTAAGGCGGACGTACGAGTGATGCAGCTCGATTTAAGTGATTTAAGCAGCATTCGTCATTTTGCTGATTCCTATTTGGAAAACTATGACTCACTTTCTGTTCTTATCAATAATGCAGGTGTCATGATCCCACCTTACAGTAAGACGAAGGACGGCTTCGAGCTACAATTAGGAAGCAATCATCTCGGTCATTTTGCTTTGACAGGTCTGCTTCTTCCGTGTATTCTGTCTACACCAAAATCGAGGGTAGTCACATTAAGCAGCTTAGCCGCCATCAATGGATTTATTGACTTCGATAACTTAAATGGTGAAACTAATTATAAGCCCATGAAATACTATGGGCAAAGTAAGCTCGCCAATCTTCTCTTCGCCCGCGAATTACAGAACAAGTTCAATCAGCACCAAGCCGACTCGATTAGTGTTGCCTGTCACCCTGGCCTTGCTCATACGAATCTTATGTCACGCGGATCAGGAAGACCGGTAAATAAGTTCGTCCACTTTCTTTCCAAAACTATCACCCAGCCTGCAAGCATGGGGGCGCTTCCGACTCTGTACGCCGCGACTGAACCTGCCTTAACAGGCGGAGAATACATCGGACCCGATGGAAAGAAAGGCAGAAAAGGCTTTCCTAAAAAAGACGATATTATTAATACTTTATATAATGAGGAAACCTCGAAGAAATTGTGGGATATTTCGGAAACTATGACAGGTGTCAAATATAGTTTTACTGCAGACATATTCAATAAATAATCATCGAGTCAATCACTTATAAAACATTCGTTAAAAGAGCAATTTTCAATGCTCTTTTTTATTTTCCCCTTTTTAAAAGAATGGGTGAGCCTTTGAACTACCCACCACTTATCGACCTTACGGTCTGATTGTAGTGGGGGATTCCTAAGAACATTAGCCTATCGGCCAATTTTTAATTAGGCTACTCCCGTAGTTCCTACGGTTAGAAGCCTTATGGCTTCATTCATTAGATTGAGTCCTGTGTTAATATCTCGATCGTGGTGAGTAGAACAAAAAGGACAATCCCATTCACGAAGATTCAGATGTTTAACGTCTTTATTTTGGTAACCGCAGCTAGAACACAATTGGCTAGAAGCAAACGTTTTAGATACGGTCACGATTTGTTTACCATACCATTTTGCTTTGTATTCCAACATTTTTTTGAAT
>NZ_JBFUIB010000009.1:0-57728 GCF_056402095.1 Peribacillus sp. P4_C12 | reverse complement strand
GATACTAATAGATCGAGGACTTAACCACGCTTTWAAAAAATGAAATACCTTCTTATTATCTAGTTTTGAAGGAACAACGTTCCTTTATTGTTTGGTGGCGATAGCGAAGAGGTCACACCCGTTCCCATTCCGAACACGGCAGTTAAGCTCTTCAGCGCCGATGGTAGTTGGGGGTTTCCCCCTGTGAGAGTAGGACGCCGCCAAGCCATTTTAAAAAGATCAGCCATCCTGGCTGATCTTTTTTTTTTGTTTAATGAAAAACAAGTCAATAATAATAAAGTGTTTATCAATTATGGAAACTTTTATAGAGACATACACGTATTGAAAACCTTCATCATACATTGTTAAAAGCAGCCCCGGTTCTCTTAAACTATCTAAAGTTATGTATGCGAACAATGGTTTTTGGGGAGAATGCAGGTATGGAGGTGGAGATGTTGGGGACAACAACAACCAAAACAACGGCAGGGGAATCGTGCGTGGTTTGTGAACAGATAAAAGGTATGGGGATACACTTATATACGACTTTTATTTGTGAGGAATGCGAAAGGGATATGATTGGGACGGATACAAACGATCCTAGGTATAAATATTACTTGAAACAATTAAGAAAAATCACCAATCCTGAAATTTGTTCTTAAGCAATAGTAGTTTATAGAAAGTTGAAGAGTTAGAGAATAAAGAAATGGAATGTTTCTTATTCTCTAACTCTTTTTTTGCTTTAGAAGAATAGTTGCAGACAGCAGGTGCTTGTTTCAGAATTACAAATATAAGCAGCGTAGTCCTACATAATTGCAATCCCGCTCGTCTCAATAAGAGATTAAATCGAACTTTTTTGATAAAATGAAAAAATACTATGATTTGAGGGAAGAGAGAAATGAATCAATTACAGACGCCATTGTTCGATGCAATGAGTGCATTTAATAAAAAGAATCCGATATCTCTGCATGTCCCAGGGCATAAAAATGGACGGGTGTTTAGTAATAAAGGCCAAGCAGTATATAACTCCTTACTGGGAATAGATGCTACGGAACTAAGCGGTTTAGATGACTTACATGCCCCTGAAGGTGCTATTTTGAGATCTGAGGAATTACTCGCTGATTTATATGGTGTTCAGAAGAGTTATTTTCTAGTCAATGGTTCAACTGTTGGGAACCTTGCGATGATCCTTGCCACCTGCCGGGAAGGAGATAAGGTGCTTGTCCAAAGGAACTGTCATAAATCAATTTTACATGGACTGATGTTAGCGAATGTACAACCGATTTTTTTACAACCGATTTTTTATGAGGAATGGGGGGTTGCAGGTGGTGTCAGAATGGAACTACTTGAAGAAGCCCTGGAAGTTCATTCAGATGTAAAAGCTATCATTGTAACGTATCCAAATTATTATGGTCTTGGTGAAGATCTTTCTGAAATGGTGAAGCTGGCACACCAAAGAGGAATTCCAGTGCTGGTAGACGAGGCACATGGTGCTCACTTTCAGTTAGGAGGTCCCTTTCCTAGGACAGCAATTTTAGCTGGGGCGGACGCCGTTGTTCACTCGGCTCATAAAACACTGCCAGCAATGACGATGGGTTCCTATCTCCATATTAATACAACCTTATTAGATATAGATCAGGTGTCATTCTATTTGCAAATGCTCCAATCAAGCAGTCCATCTTATCCGATTATGGGATCTCTAGACTTAGCCAGGTCTTATTTAGCCTCATTTACATTAGAAGATCAAAACTGCCTTATTAAAAGGATATCGGATTTCAGAAGGGAATTAGCTAGTCTCCAATCGGTACGGGTGTTAGAAGCACCACCGGGAACGTCAGCAGACCCTTTAAAAGTAGTCATTCAATCAACAAAGGGTTTAAGTGGGTTTGAGTTACAGCAGTTGTGTGAAGCAGAAGGTATTTATTCAGAATTAGCTGATCCCTTTAATTTGTTAATGATTTTGCCATTATTAAAGAAAAATGACTATTTTCCTTTTCATGAAATTGTTCAAAAAATAAAAAATGTAACTGAAGAAAAAACTGGAAGACGGGAGGGCAATCAAGCAGTGAGCTGGCAAGCTGAGAATTCAATGACAAGCCTTGCGCTGCCATATTCTGTAATGGGTCAAAGGAAATCGAGACACGTAGTATTAAGTCAAGCTGTTGGAGAGGTATCTGCTGAGATGGTCATCCCTTATCCGCCGGGGATCCCTTTAATTATGTCCGGGGAAATGATTACCTCGAAGCATATATTCAACTTAAAAAGACTGCTTGACCTGGGATCAAGATTTCATGGCGGTTCCTCCCTTTCAAACGGAGAGCTAATCGTTTATGAAAGCGGGCAGGTTGGTTAAAATGATATACTACAAACAAAGAACCTTGGAGGTACACCGATGAACCGTGGTATTTTTATAACAATGGAAGGACCTGAGGGAGCTGGGAAAACAACAATTATCCAAATGCTCGGTAAGGCTCTTCAAGAAGAAGGTTACCAAGTCCTATTAACACGAGAACCAGGAGGCGTTCCCATTTCCGAGCAAATTAGGGAGGTTATCCTGAATAAAGCCAATACAGCTATGGACCCAAGAACAGAGGCTTTATTATATGCAGCTGCAAGGCGTCAGCATTTAGTTGAGATAGTTATTCCGGAGCTAGAGCGAGGAGGTATCGTTCTGTGTGACCGTTTTATAGATAGTTCTCTGGCCTATCAAGGGTATGCAAGAGGCTTAGATATAGAAGAAGTATACAATATCAATAAATTCGCAATTGGAGATATGATGCCGGATGCTACGTTCTTTTTTGATATCGATCCAGAAGAAGGGTTGAGACGTATTCAGTCCAATGGGGACCGGGAAGTGAACCGACTAGACCTGGAAGCCATAGATTTTCATAAAAAAGTATGTGAGGGGTATCAGTTAATAATAAATAGATGGAAAGATCGGTTCATTATCGTGGATGCGGGCCGGACAATTGAGGATGTTTTTGAGGAAACGAAAGCCCGCTTACTGACGTTTTTGGAAAAAACAGAACAGTAACTACTTGAATTTCCATATTATTCAACCGAACACTATTCCAAGCAAAGACTAATTGCTATAATAGAGTTAATAGAGTTAATAGAGTTAGGAAAATTCAGAGTAACCGGAGGATGATGAGAATGAAAATGATCATTGCTGTCGTTCAAGACAAGGATAGTCATCGGCTGCTGAATGAATTAGTAGAAAATAATTTCGGGACAACCAAGCTTGCCAGTACGGGCGGGTTTTTAAAATCAGGAAATACAACCTTTATGATTGGAACAGAGGATGCACGTGTTGACCAAGCCATTCAGATTATCAAACAGAATTGTCAATCACGATCCCAGTTAGTGTCACCGGTTTCACCGATGGGTGGAAATGCCGAATCCTATGTACCTTATCCAGTGGAAATTCAAGTAGGCGGTGCAACCATATTTGTTCTGCCAGTTGAAAACTTTTTACAATTTTAACGGTTAGTTGTATGGAGGTTCATTATGAAAATCAACCATGATATCCCAATTAAGTTGGATAAAGCGCGGCAGGATACCAAACATGCTCAAACAGGCAATGGAAGGTTTCAACAAATGGTCCAAACACAGGATCAAAAGATGCAAATCCAAACATTAAACCGTTTAATAGGTGATATTGAAGGGGCGGGCCAGCGATTGGTTCGGTCACGTACCTTTAGAGAATTGGCGAAATATAAAGCGTTAGTGAAGCGGTTTGTCCGAGAAGCTGTTGAATATGGTCTAGAATTGAAGCAATCTACGACCTGGAACCAATACGGTCAAAGCCAACCATTGAAAACCGTGGAAACGATCGATGCGAGATTAGTTGAATTAAGCGAGGAAATTCTGAATAAAGAGAAGAGCTCGCTCGAAATAGTAGAAATGATTGGTGAAATTAAAGGACTTCTGATTAATTTATATACTTAAGTGAGTTGATAGTGTTGGATAAAACATGGCAAGACATGAGTCAAATTCAGCCACAGGTTATGACGATGCTACAAAACAGCATAACGAAAAACAGAGTGGCTCATGCGTATATATTTGAAGGGGAAAAAGGGTCAGGTAAGCAAGATATAAGTAAAACCTTCGCTAAAAGCTTACTTTGTGAGGCCCTGACAGCAGGTTACAAGCCATGCGAGCAATGTCGGAATTGCAAACGAATTTCAAGTGGGAATCACCCTGATGTTCATTTGATTGAGCGGGATGGGCTGTCGATCAAAAAAGAACAAATTAAGAGTCTTCAAGAAGAATTCTCGAAGAAAAGTGTAGAGGCAGATCGGAAAGTTTATATGATTGCCGATGCGGATAAAATGTCAGTCGGGGCAGCAAACAGCCTATTGAAATTTCTAGAAGAGCCTTCAGCTGATACTGTGGCCATTCTGATGACCGAACAGCTTCAGAGAATTCTTCCGACTATATTATCAAGATGCCAAGTGATTTCGTTTAAGCCGTTATCCCCGGAAAATGTAAAGCGGAAGCTGATAGAACAGGATTTAGATCCGCAGCTTGCCTCGGTTATCTCACATTTAACACAGAATGTGGAAGCTGGAATCGAACTTAGCCATGATGAATGGTTTGTACAAGCTCAAAAAATAGTGGTAAAATTATATGAAGTGTTAAAACAGAATTCCTTGAAGGCTTTGTTATACCTTCAGACGGATTGGTTTTCACACTTTAAAGAAAGAGAACAGGTTGATAGAGGTCTTGATTTGTTACTTCTTATATATAAGGATTTATTATACATTCAGTTGGACAAGAAGGACCTTGTTGTATTTCAAAGTAAACTGAAGGAATTTGAAACTCACGCTCTTCATCTTTCTCCGAGACGCCTCGCTGAACATATGGGGTATATTTTGGAAGCAAAAAGGAAGCTGATGTCCAACACAAATCCACAGCTGTTAATGGAACAGCTTGTGCTGAATTTGCAGGAGGGATCATGATTTGTATGATGTTGTAGGTGTCCGTTTTAAAAAAGCGGGCAAAATATACTACTTTGATCCGGGTGAATTCGCTATTCCTAAGGACGATTTTGTAATAGTGGAGACTGTCCGCGGTGTTGAATTCGGTAAAGTTGTTACAGCCCGTAAACAAGTAGATGAAAATGATGTTGTCCTGCCATTGAAAAAGGTACTTCGGGTTGCTGATGCAAAAGATAAGTTAATTGTTGACGAAAACAAGGCAGCTGCAGAAGAGGCTTATTCTATATGTTGTCAAAAGGTCGATGAGCATAAGCTGGATATGAAGCTTGTAGATGTGTCATATACGTTCGACAGAAATAAAGTTGTGTTTTATTTTACAGCGGATGGTCGCGTGGATTTCCGAGATTTAGTCAAAGATTTAGCTGCCATATTCAGAACACGGATTGAACTGCGCCAAATTGGGGTCAGGGATGAGGCAAAAATGCTTGGAGGAATCGGGCCATGTGGCAGAATGCTATGTTGCTCAACGTTTCTTGGTGATTTTGAACCTGTTTCAATCAAAATGGCGAAGGATCAAAATTTATCATTGAACCCTACAAAAATCTCAGGATTATGCGGTCGATTGATGTGCTGTCTGAAATATGAAAATGATGAGTATGAAAGTGCGAAGGAAATGCTTCCTGATTTAGGTGAAATGATTAATACGCCTGGTGGCAAAGGCAAGGTAGTGGGGCTTAATATTCTAGAACGCGTACTTCAGATTGAACTAATCGAGCAGGAAAGAGTATTAGAGTATACTTTAGATGAGATTCTAAAAGAGGGAGCCGTTTCTATTCAAGCCACAGATTATTAAGGTGGTGGGAGAGCGTGGATAAGAAAGATATTTTTGAGTCGGTGACCAATATGGAAACGCAGATAGGCCAATTATATAAACAGCTTGGTGAATTGAAGCAGAATCTAGCGGAAATTCTCGAGGAAAATCAGTCGCTCAAGTTGGAAAACGAGCACTTACGTCATCGATTAGGCCTTGTGGAAGTCGAGAGTGCACCTGCATCTGTAAAGGTTAAACAAAAAGTAAAAAATCGTACTGCGAGTGCGGAAAAGGTTATGGATATCGGGGAAGGCTATGACAATCTAGCCCGTATCTATCAAGAAGGCTTCCATATTTGTAATCTGCATTTTGGGAGTTTACGAAAAGAAGGAGATTGCCTGTTCTGTTTATCTTTTTTAAACAAGAAGTGAAAATGGAATAATATAAAAGAATGTTCCATCTCTTTTACGTGATAGATAGACCGTTTACAATATATAGTGATTCGGGGTCTGACGCTTACTATGAGTCAGACCCTTTTTGTACGATAGATATGTTAAAGCATGGGTCCTAAACATGCTTTTTCTATACATATATAGGAGGGTAACAGCATTGGTAGAACTTAAAGGAGATGAACGCCTCGATTATCTATTGGCTGAGAATTTAAGAATCATCCAAAGCCCATCGGTGTTTTCTTTTTCATTAGATGCCGTTTTATTATCAAGGTTCGTAAACGTGCCGATTCAAAAAGGAAAACTCGTCGATCTTTGCTCAGGAAATGGGGTTATACCATTGCTGTTGAGCACAAGAACGAAAGGAACAATTAAAGGTATCGAGATTCAAGAGCGGTTATATGACATGGCTCAGAGAAGCGTAGATTATAATGACGTATCCTCCCAGATTGAGATGATTCATGGAGATATAAAAGAGATTCCAAAACAGATAGGGTATAGTAAATATGACGTGGTAACATGTAATCCACCCTATTTTCCTACTCCATCAATCGAGGAAATAAATAAAAATGAGCATTTTGCAATTGCTCGGCATGAAATTATGTGTAACCTTGAGGACGTAATGCGTGTCTCAAGTCAGTTATTGCGTCAGGGTGGCAAAGCAGCATTCGTTCATAGGCCTGGCCGTTTAATGGATATTTTACATTTAATGAGAGTGTACAGGATTGAACCAAAGCGACTACAATTTGTTTATCCAAAAAGCACAAAAGAAGCAAATACGATTCTTATTGAAGGGATAAAGGACGGAAGCCCTGATTTGAAGATTCTCCCACCTCTTGTTGTGTATAATGAACAAAATGAATATAATCCGGAAATCAGAAGGATTTTATATGGAGAAGAATAGGCATTATTTTTATGTGTTGAAATGCAAGGATGGTAGCTATTATGCAGGGTATACAAATAACTTAGATCGTAGGGTCTACACGCATAATCAAGGCAAGGGGGCGAAGTATACACGGGGACGTACCCCGGTTGAACTGATTTATCATGAAACGTTTGAATCTCAGACATTGGCCATGCAGGCAGAATACCAGTTTAAGCAATTAACAAGAAAACAAAAACAAAAGTGGATGGAAAAGGAGGATAAGTAACCTATGTGGCAGCAAAAGAGTTTTGAAAAAGAAGGATTGGAGCCGGCCCTATATCTAGTCCCTACACCGATCGGAAATCTTGAGGATATGAGCTTCCGGGCTTTGAGAATTTTAAAGGAAGCGGATGTTATTGCTGCTGAGGACACGCGAAACACGAAGAAACTATGTAATTACTTTGAAATTTCGACCCCTATCGTTAGTTACCATGAACATAATAAGGAATATAGCGGGAAGCAGATGCTTGAGAGGCTTCGTTCAGGAGAAGTAATAGCCTTAGTCAGTGATGCTGGTCTGCCGACAATTTCTGACCCTGGATATGAACTGGTTAAAGATGCAATTGCTGAGCAGTTTAAGGTCATCCCATTGCCGGGTGCTAATGCTGCATTAACTGCGTTGATTGCTTCGGGTCTTGCGCCACAGCCTTTTTACTTTTATGGCTTTTTACAGCGGGGAGCAAAAGAAAAAAAGCAAGAGCTAGAAAAGTTAAAAAAAATGGAAGCGACATGGATTGTCTATGAATCGCCACATCGTTTAAAAGAAACATTAAAACATATGCATGAAATTCTAGGAGACCGCCGTATTGTATTATGCCGTGAATTAACGAAGAAGTTTGAAGAGTTTATTCGTGGGACGGTAAGTGAGGCATTGGCGTGGGCAGTGGAATCCGAGATACGCGGTGAGTTCTGTTTGATAATAGAAGGGGCGCAATGGTTGGAGGAAGAGCCTGAAGAAGCATGGTGGATGGCCTTTGACATTGTTGGTCATGTCAATTATTATATAGAAACCAAACAGGTTACCTCCAAGGATGCTATCAAGCAGGTCGCAAAAGACCGTAATATACAAAAACGCGACGTATACCAGGCGTACCACATTGATGAACAATAATATGTTTAAGTAAGCAATAAAAAAAACTTCCGAAGATCGGAAGTTTTTTTATTTATATCATTTATTTAGAAGTTGAAAAGTTTTGTTGAATTTCTTGGATAAGTAATTCAGCGCCTTCACGACTAAGAATTAATTTACCGTTTGCAAGTGTAAGATTATTATCAGAAACTTCACCAGTAACTTGGCAAGTCATGTTTGGTTTGTATTTTTTCAAGATGATGCGCTCGTCGTCAACATAGATTTCAAGAGCGTCTTTCTCAGCGATTCCCAATGTACGGCGAAGCTCGATTGGAATAACCACCCGGCCTAACTCATCAACTTTACGAACGATTCCTGTAGATTTCATTTTTGAAAATTCTCCTCTCAGTTTACAATCTAGTACCCATTTTCTATTTTATTCGCCAATATTCGACAAATTTTTTTATAAATTTATAATACCAGCCATTCCCAAATTCGTCAATGATTTATTTTCATTTTTTTGTAAGAAGAGAGTATAGCTTTTCTTCCCAAGGAAGCAAAAAGGCTGGGAAAGAGAAAAATCCAGCAATTTCGTTTTATGCGAAGATTAAATCAGTAACAAGGAACTACTTACTTCAGCATGATTCGACAAACTACGCATGAAGAACACGCTTTTCTATTATATGATTAAATCCAATTTAGTTTCAAAGTATAAGTTCTGAATTAAGGATAATTTTCTTGGAAAAGACTTTAAATTATGTGATTTGTTGCACAAAAAATAAATATTAGGTATATTTTGTTGAGGTAAGAGGTAATGCTTACATAATATGGGGGCGTGTGTCCTGATATCGAAGGTTTAACTGGGGTATCTACTTATAATATTTTTTATTCTATTATCAAGATAATTTGATTAATGATTCTTGTCGCGTAGAATAGTATATAGAGTTAAAATAGAGATAATAGTTTTAAAGTAGTCTCATTGGCTTGGCCAAGTCCTAAAGCCAGTTTTTTAAAAGTTGAGGAGGGAATAAAGTGCAGGATAAATTAAAAACATTTTATATTACAACACCCATATATTATCCTAGTGGTAATTTACATATAGGGCATGCGTATACGACAGTGGCAGGGGATGCTATGGCTCGTTATAAAAGGATGCGTGGCTTTGATGTGATGTACTTAACAGGAACAGATGAACACGGTCAAAAAATCCAGCGTAAAGCGGCGGAAGAGGGAATTACTCCGCAGCAATATGTAGATAATATCGTATCAGGAATTAAAGAGCTTTGGCAAAAGCTTGATATCTCTTATGATGATTTCATTAGGACAACCGAAGATCGTCATAAAGATGTGGTAGCCAAAATCTTCAAGAAGTTACTTGATCAGGGCGATATTTACTTGGACGAATATGAAGGATTATACTGTACACCTTGCGAATCTTTCTTCACGGAACGTCAGGTTGAAGAAAGCAATGGAAACTGTCCAGATTGCGGAAGACCTGTTGAAAAGGTAAAAGAAGAGTCTTATTTCTTCAAGATGAGTAAGTATGCAGATCGGTTGCTAAAGTTTTATGAGGAAAACCCAGAGTTCATACAACCAGAATCCCGTAAAAATGAAATGATTAATAACTTCATTAAACCAGGATTGGAAGATTTGGCTGTTTCCCGTACAACGTTCGATTGGGGTATCAAAGTACCAGGAAATCCAAAGCATGTTATTTATGTCTGGATTGATGCGTTGACTAATTATATTACAGCTTTAGGGTATGGAACGGATAATGATTCTAAATACCTGAATTATTGGCCTGCGGATGTGCATCTAGTCGGAAAGGAAATTGTTCGTTTCCATACGATTTACTGGCCTATTATGTTAATGGCTCTGGACATACCGCTTCCTAAGAAAGTTTTTGCCCACGGATGGCTGCTCATGAAAGACGGTAAGATGTCGAAATCAAAGGGAAATGTAGTCAACCCTGTTACATTAATTGATCGATATGGCTTGGATTCATTACGCTATTACCTTCTACGCGAAGTTCCATTTGGTTCAGATGGAGTATTTACGCCGGAAGGATTTGTAGAAAGAATCAATTTTGATCTGGCGAATGATTTAGGAAACTTATTAAATCGAACAGTAGCAATGGTCAATAAGTATTTTGACGGTGTAATTCCAAGTTACAAAGGTTCGAATAATGAGTTTGAAAAGGCACTGTTAGAAATGAATCAAGATACTGTGGGCAAGTATGAGGAAGCCATGGAGAACATGGAATTTTCAGTTGCTTTAACATCTATTTGGCAGCTTGTCAGCAGAACAAATAAGTTCATCGATGAAACTCAGCCATGGATGCTTGCAAAAGATGAAGCAACAAAAGAAGAGCTTGCGAGTGTTATGGTGCATTTGGCAGAATCTTTACGCAGGACGGCTATCCTTCTGAAACCATTTTTGACACAAACACCGGAAAAAATCTTTGCTCAGCTTAACATCCAGGATGAAATTTTAAAGTCGTGGGATAGCTTAGCGGACTTCGGTCAGATTCCTTCTGAAACAAAAGTGCTAAAGGGAGATCCAATCTTCCCTCGTTTAGACATGGAAGAGGAAGTTTTATATATTAAAGAACAAATGCAGGGTGGAACACCTAAGGTTGCAGAAAAAGTAGAAGAGACTATTCCAGAGGTTGATGAAATTACTATTGATGACTTTACAAAAGTAGAGCTTCGTGTAGCTCAGGTCATAGAAGTAGAGTCAGTAAAGAAAACAGATAAGCTTCTTAAACTGCAGCTTGATTTAGGATATGAAAAGCGGCAGGTTGTCTCAGGTATTGCCCAACACTATAAGCCTGAAGATTTAGTAGGGAAAAAAGTGATTTGTGTAACGAATTTGAAACCTGTGAAGCTTCGTGGCGAGCTTTCTCAGGGGATGATTTTGGCAGGTAGCCAGGATGGAGTTCTCTCTGTTGCTACAATAGATGCCTCCATTCCAAATGGTTCGAAGGTAAAATAAACTCAAAACATAAAAGTGTTTCATATGAAACACTTTTATGTTTTTTCTTTATACTTTTGGAAAACATAACTTATTATAGGGTCTATGTTTTTAGTCATACATTTGGTGTTGATACATAAAGGGAATATTTGTAATCTTTTTGTTACCTAAATGTGAAACATAAAACTCTCATTTTTCTATAAAATAGTGCTAGAAAGGAAGAAAAGTATGTTATTTGATACACATGTGCATGTAAATGCGGAGCAATTCAACGAGGACCTCGAAGACGTCATCGAAAGAGCACAGGAAGCAGGAGTGAATAATATGGTTGTCGTCGGGTTTGACCGACCAACTATAACTAGAGCGATGGAATTAATAGAAACTTATGATTTTATGTATGCAGCAGTCGGTTGGCATCCTGTAGATGCGATAGATATGACAGAAGAAGACTTAAAATGGATTGAGGAACTATCCTCTCATCCTAAGGTTGTGGCTATAGGAGAGATGGGACTCGACTATCMTTGGGATAAATCACCGAAAGCTATCCAAATGGAGGTGTTCAGGAAGCAAATCCGATTGGCTAAAAAGGTAGGTCTACCCATTATCATCCATAACCGAGAAGCGACCGCGGATATCGTGAACATATTGAAGGAAGAAGAGGCATCAGAAGTAGGAGGCATCATGCATTGCTTTAGTGGTAGTGCTGAAACGGCAATGGAATGTATTGATATGAACTTCTATATTTCATTGGGAGGTCCTGTAACCTTTAAAAATGCGAAAAAGCCAAAAGAGGTGGCAGCTGCAGTACCTTTAGATCGTCTACTAATCGAAACAGACTGCCCCTATTTAGCACCACACCCTTATAGAGGAAAGCGTAATGAACCGTCCTATGTGAAGCTTGTCGCTGAACAAATCGCTGAAATTAAACAACTTTCAGTAGAGGAAGTTTCTCAAGCGACGACGGACAATGCTAAGAAATTATTCGGCATTAACTGACAGCATTTTTGACACTATCTCCCGGGGTCCGCTAACTAAAAACGCATTTTTTAAGGTTTCTACAAATCTCACTCCTAACATAGGCATATTATGTCGAGAATTCGCCCTTTCCTTTTCAATAGAGAATATGCATAATAGGTAGTAATTTCCTGAATGAGAAGTGAATGGGTTGACAGCTGGATAACTATGTCTATATAATCACCGGGAGGAAGGAGGAGTTTTTCATTCTATTAAAAACTATGAAAAACCTTATTCCCAAGCTAGGGAAGAAGAGAATGGTAATTGCAATATGCAGTGCGATTCTTGTTTCTACGGCACTGGGAATACTAATCCATCAAGGAACAAAACATACTGTTACAATAATGCTGGACGGAAAAAAAGAGGTAGTGCGGACACACGCAGCTACTGTAAATGATATGTTAAAAGATTTAGAGATTACCGTACAAGCTGCGGACTATGTCCACCCTTCAGGAGACAGTAAGGTAGAGGATAATCTAGAAGTTGTCTGGAAGCCTGCTCAAAAAATTACCTTGGTACAAGATGAAGAGACTGAGGAGGTTTGGTCAACAGCCGATACGGTGGAAGAATTTTTAAAGGAACAAGACCTTGAAGTGAATGAGAAGGATAAAATTACACCTTCAAAAAACACGAAGATGGAAGCGAATATGGAAGTTGCCATCGATAAGGCTTTTTCACTAAAATTAGTGGTAGGTGGAAACGAAAAGCAGGTATGGTCAACTTCGACTACTGTCGCTGACTTTTTAAAGCAACAAGGTGTAAAGCTCAATGATTTGGATCGAGTTGAGCCGGGATTAGTCGAAAAAGTTGAAGCTAAGAATACGGTAAACGTTATTCGAATTGAAAAAGTCACCGATGTAGTGGAAGAACCAGTGGACTTTGCCGTCATAACTAAAAAAGATGACTCCTTATCGAAAGGGAAAGAGAATATCGTCAAAGAAGGAAAAGACGGACTCATTTCTAAGAAATATGAAGTTATTAAGGAAAATGGCAAAGAGGTCAAAAGAAAATTACTTTCAGAAAAAGTCGTAAATAAAAAGCAGGATAAGGTTATAACGGTCGGAACAAAAACGACGGTTGCTCAGGCATCACGCGGAGCGAGTAACGTTAATTCTACAAGTGGAAAAGAGATTTATGTTTCATCAACGGCTTATACAGCAAGTTGTAAGGGCTGTTCAGGTGTTACTTCAACGGGTGTGGATCTTAAGAGTAATCCTGATGCCAAAATTATTGCGGTCGATCCAAGTGTAATTCCAATGGGTTCGAAAGTATATGTAGAAGGTTATGGTTATGCAGTAGCTGCTGACAAAGGCGGAGCGATAAAGGGAAATAGGATAGATGTCTTCTTTTCCTCAAAAAATGATGCATATCGCTGGGGTGTAAAGAAAGTAAAGATTCGCGTATTGAACTAATAAGGTTTCTCTCGCAGGAGATAAATTGTCTCCTGTTTTTTGACGTTTTATTTTCCATTTGTTGAAAACCCCAGTGTAAAACTGTTTTAATAAGATAGACGATTCAATAAGTCATAGGGTTTTCACAATAAGCGGTAAAATTATTTTTATTTAGCAATTGTGTCTAGTTCTAGATTCTAACTCATGGGAAAAACGATGACTCAAAAGGTAATTGTCTATCTGAGTAAAGTCCGTTTTAAAGAGCTAATCAAAGTGCTTGCGCTTTTCTGTATGGAGGAAAACATGAAAAAAATCAAAGAAATAATTGTTGTAGAAGGTAAAGATGATACGGTAGCGATAAAAAGGGCTGTTAATGCTGATACAATAGAAACGAATGGTTCTGCGGTGAATGAATCCTGCATTGAGCAGGTAAGGCTTGCACAAGAGACACGAGGAGTTATCATTTTTACAGATCCGGACTTTCCTGGACAAAAAATCAGGAATATAATTTCAGAACAAGTAAAAGGCTGTAAACACGCCTTTTTAACGAAAAAAGAAGCACTTCCTAAGTCTGGGAGAGGGATAGGTGTGGAGCACGCTTCCCCTGAAGCGATTCGTAATGCCTTGAAAGACGCTCAATTAATGGATGAAGAGGCTTCAGAAGAAATTTCACAGCAGGATTTAATAGATGCAGGTTTAATCGGGGGATCAGGTGCCAAAGAGCGAAGGGAAAGACTTGGCTCTATCTTGAAGATTGGTTTTACAAATGGGAAACAGTTATATAAGAGATTAAAAATGTTCCAAATATCAACTGAGGCTTTTTATGAAGCAATTGTACAGATAAATCAGGAGGAAAAACATGAATAAGGATATTGCAACCCCTGTCAGAACGAAAGAAATACTAAAGAAGCACGGATTCTCTTTTAAAAAGAGCTTAGGTCAAAACTTCTTAATTGATACGAATATTTTGAAACGCATTGTCGACCATGCTGAGTTGACCGAGGAAAGCGGCGCCATTGAAATTGGGCCGGGAATAGGCGCCTTGACGGAACAACTAGCGAAAAGTAGCAAAAAAGTCACGGCCTTTGAGATTGATCAGCGTTTGCTGCCGATTTTATCGGATACACTGTCACCTTATAACAATGTGAACATCATTCATGAGGATATTCTAAAAGCGGATGTAAAAAAGGTCATTGAAGAGGAATTCGCTGATATCTCAGACTTGATGGTTGTTGCAAATCTACCTTACTATGTCACAACGCCTATTATTTTAAAGCTTTTGTCTGAGAACCTTCCCATAAGAGGCATTGTGTGTATGTTGCAAAAAGAAGTGGCTGATCGAATTGCTGCTAAACCTGGGACAAAGGAATATGGTTCTTTATCCATCGCCATCCAATATTATACCGAAGCAGAAACAGTGATGATTGTGCCGAAAACGGTTTTCATGCCGCAACCTAATGTCGATTCAGCGGTAATACGTCTGACTAAACGGGTTAAGCCGATTGTTGAAGTACAAGATGAGGATTTCTTATTTATTGTTACCCGGGCTAGCTTCGCGCAACGTCGGAAAACGATTTTAAATAACTTAACAAGTCAACTGCCAGATGGGAAATCGAAAAAAGAACTTATCCTTGCCGCTCTCGAAGCCTCAGACGTGGATCCAACAAGACGTGGTGAAACACTAAGCATTAAGGAATTTGGCCGCTTGAGTGATGCGTTATTGCCGAATTTCAAATAAGGTACATGTTAAAAAAGTTTTAGTCGGAACGGGTCTATTCCCAGCTTCCGGCTTTTTTTTATCTAAGCATAGCCTTAGGAGAATAGATTTCTTCTTCCTATAGATATATGTAGTCTCCTTTACTTTCACCTTTCAAGAATGGTTCGCATAACTTAAGAATGAAAATAATCTAGGGCGGKCTGAAAATAAGTCTTCTCATGGGGTGAGGCCATGAATATTCAAATAAACGATATTGTTGGTCGGGTTTCTTATAAATGCGACGTGTTGTTTCGTGTAATCGATATCCGTGATATTGATGGAAGACGTGAAGCGATTCTTTATGGGGAAGATATCCGATTGATTGCAGATGCACCTTTTCAAGACTTAATGAAAATAAATGATAATGAGAGAAATGTCCGACAAAGGTCCAATGAGGTACTTCAGGAACAATCTGACCGCTTATTAACACAGGATTTAGAGCTGCAGCAACAAAAAAGCGGCTATCTATCCAGTAATGGCTACCGCTATAGTGGCGAATATTTTCAGATACCAGGCAGGGTGCTTCATGTGGACGGTGACGCTTCCTACCTTAGGAAATGCCTGGATTTATATCAGAAATTCGGTATTCCAGTTAACGGTGTCTATTGCAACGAAAAGGAAATGCCCCAGCGAATAGGGGGGTTATTGGACCATTACAGGCCGGATATCCTTGTTGTCACTGGTCATGATGCCTATTCTAAATCAAAAGGACCAATGAGCGATATCAATGCCTATCGTCACTCAAGGGACTTTGTACAGACCGTACGAGAGGCGAGGAAGAAGGTATCTCATTTGGATCAATTGATTATATTTGCAGGAGCTTGTCAATCCCATTTTGAATCCCTTATCCAAGCTGGGGCCAATTTCGCAAGCTCACCTTCACGTGTTAATATACATGCTCTTGATCCAGTATATATTGTCGGGAAGGTAAGCTTTACGCCTTTTATAGAACATATCCATGTATGGGATGTTCTTCGGAATACGTTAACGGGAGAGAAAGGTTTAGGTGGAGTTGAAACAAAAGGGGTGCTGCGGACAGGGCTTCCCTTTAAGCCATTTCAGGAAGAATAAAAGAGCTGCATTTTGAAAGAATGCAGCTCGCTTTTATCATGTTAGAATTCGGATATCATAACAAATAGTCTGCTTTTTCTAGATGAAAAGAGCCTAGAAGTGGATTTATTTACGAAAATTCGGCATATTTTATAATGAATAGTTCGTTTACATATTTTCTCATTTACCAGGATATAATAAAAATGTTCGCGATTTTGCCGAATTTCAGGTAAAAATATATTGACTACATTTTTAAGTGCTGATATAATTTATTATTTTGTTTGCGTATATTTACAATTTGTGATATACTAAACTTAGTGAGGTGGACCGAAAATGCCAAAAACTCTAGCTGATATTAAAACTGCACTTGATTCAAACCTAGGTAAAAGATTGCTTTTAAAAGCAAACGGTGGAAGAAGAAAGACTGTAGAACGTTTTGGAACTTTGGCGGAAACTTATCCGGCTGTTTTTGTAATTGAGCTCGACCAAGATGAAAATGCGTTTGAAAGAGTATCTTACAGCTATGCGGATGTTTTAACGGAAACCGTGGAACTAACATTTTTAAACAAACAACAAGAGATGTAACTTAGAGGAGGCAGCGAACAATTATGTTTGCTGCTTTTTGTTTTGTGTTAAATATCTAATACTAACTAGTTTAGGATGAAAAAGGTTGTTATGAAATAGCGTATGATGCAAACACTAGGCATGTGACAGCATGTGAAAGGGGTTGTTTCGCTTGAGTAGAAAAAAAGGGATTATGTCAGAAGGTTTTAAAGAGGAATTGGCAAAAGAACTTGGATTTTACGATGTTGTCCAGAAAGAGGGCTGGGGAGGAATTCGAGCTCGGGACGCAGGAAACATGGTAAAACTAGCTGTCGAAAAAGCACAACGTCAATTGGTGGATAAAGAGTAAGACAAACACTAAATGGAATCATGCTGTCCTTTTAAACAAGGCCAGACTCTTTCTACAATGTATAGCCATATTCATTTATGCTTACATTGTAGATATGGAGTCTGGTTTTTTTTATTCATGGATTAATACAAATCGGCTGCATATTCACACTTTTTGGGGAGTAGGGGCGATCCCTTCTTTCAAGTGTCTATAGGTGACTATTCCCCTCTATAGTTCAATCTCCACTTCAATACATTGAAATTACGATGAAAAAACCTTTAGAATATAAACAAATATGATAAAATAGGACAAGAACTTTTAAGAACGTTAAAGTAGGTGGACATATTGAAGCTTATGGAAAAAGCCCCGGCTAAGATTAATTTGGCTTTGGATGTGCTTTTCAAACGGCCTGATGGGTATCATGAGGTAGAAATGATCATGACGACAGTCGACCTTGCCGATAGAATTGAACTAAAAGAAATAAAAGGAAATCACATTCAGATTCTATCCCATAATCGATTTGTTCCGGATGATCATCGGAATTTAGCTTATCAAGCTGCATTTATCCTAAAGGAACGTTTTGGAATTAATAAAGGTGTTTCTATTACTATAGAGAAAAATATACCTGTAGCAGCAGGACTTGCAGGTGGAAGCAGTGACGCCGCTGCTACATTAAGAGGTTTGAATAGACTGTGGAAGCTTGGTCTTTCTATGGATGAGCTTGCGGAAATTGGAGCTGAGATTGGCTCTGATGTGTCATTTTGTGTGTATGGGGGTACGGCGTTGGCTAGAGGCCGTGGGGAAAAAATCACGCATCTTCCTGCACCGCCAAAATGCTGGGTTATTTTAGCTAAACCAACAATCGGTGTATCGACTGCTGATATATACAAAAGGCTGCAAATTGCAAAAATGGAGCATCCTGATGTCCCTAGTATGATTTCAGCCATTAAGGAAAGCAGCTATCAAGATGTTTGCCAAGGTTTGGGGAATGTACTTGAGCAAGTGACGTTGCAGTTATATCCCGAGGTTGCGAATATTAAAGATCAAATGAAGACATTTGGAGCAGATTCTGTCTTAATGAGCGGAAGCGGTCCGACCGTTTTTGGTTTGGTGGAACATGATTCCCGCATGCAAAGAATTTATAATGGTCTTCGCGGATTTTGTGATCAAGTCTATGCAGTGCGCTTGTTAGGTGATCGAAACGACCTTGAATAGATACGTACATTAATGGTATAGTTGCAATATAATATTCGGAATTTACAAAGGGGGTGTTTCAATGAAATTTCGTCGCAGCGAGAGGCTAGTCGATATGACAAATTATTTATTAGAACATCCAGGGGAACTTGTTTCGCTGACCTACTTTGCTGAAAGGTATAGTTCTGCCAAATCTTCGATAAGTGAGGATTTAACAATCATTAAAGATACCTTTGAACAACGCGGTATAGGGTCTTTAACGACCGTGCCAGGTGCCGCGGGTGGGGTGAAATATATTGTTTCCATCAAAGAAGATGAAGCCAATGCCTTTATAGATGAACTATGCGATACAATCGCTAGTCCTGAAAGGCTACTTCCGGGCGGCTATCTGTATATGACCGACATATTAGGACATCCGCAAACGGTGAATAAGGTTGGCAGAATAATCGCTTCCATGTATGCTAAAAAAAATGTCTCAGTCATCATGACAATGGCAACCAAAGGGATATCATTAGCATACGCAGTGGCAAATTATTTGAATGTTCCTGTTGTCATAGTAAGAAGAAATAATAAAGTAACAGAAGGTTCTACAGTGAGTATTAATTATGTTTCTGGCTCATCAAAGAGAATTCAGACAATGGTGCTCTCAAAAAGAAGTCTGGTAGAGGGTTCGAATGTATTGATTGTTGATGATTTCATGAAAGCTGGAGGTACGATTAATGGTATGGTCAGCTTGCTGGATGAATTTAAGGCTACCGTTGCCGGAATTGCCGTGCTAGTGGAATCCGAACATACAGAAGAATGTCTCGTAGAGGACTATGTTTCATTAATTAAATTGACGCAGGTAGTTGAAAGAGATAAGAAAATAAATGTCAGTCGTGGCAATTATCTTACGAAAAAGAATTAGGGGGAATTTTTCATGAAAACGATACATACGAATGAAGCACCAGCTGCAATTGGTCCATATTCACAAGGCGTGATCGTAGATAAGTTATTTTTCAGTTCAGGTCAAATTCCTCTTACTGCTTCTGGTGAAATGGTAACAGGAGATGTTAAAGAACAAACACATCAAGTGTTTAAAAATCTTCAGGCTGTATTGAAAGAAGCAGGCGCCTCTTTAGAAACAGTCATTAAAGCTACAGTATTTATTAAAAGTATGAACGATTTTAGTTCAATTAATGAAGTATACGGGGAATATTTTTCAAGTCATAAGCCTGCACGCTCTTGTGTAGAGGTTGCACGTCTTCCTAAAGATGCACTAGTGGAAATAGAAGTGGTTGCGCTCGTTAAATAAACGGGCGTTTTTTATTTTGTCTTTTTTAGGGGGAATTCGTCATGGGCATTTTCCCTGGAATTTAAGGGGGATTTTTATTTTTTTTGAAAACTAGGCTGAATTTTCTAAAAAACTTACAGATAATAGAAGGAGTTCACGTTTTTTTGTTGAATATGTACTTTAAGTTTTAACAACAACAAAAAGGGATGGTGAGCTTAAATGGAAGTAACTGACGTAAGATTACGCCGTGTGAATACGGATGGTCGTATGAGAGCTATCGCATCAATTACACTGGATAATGAATTTGTGGTTCATGATATTCGTGTAATCGACGGAAACAATGGTTTATTTGTAGCAATGCCAAGTAAACGAACTCCAGATGGAGAATTCCGAGATATCGCACATCCAATCAATTCCTCTACACGCGGGAAAATTCAAGAAGCTGTCTTGACAGAATATCATCGATTAGGAGAACTTGAAACTGAATTAGAGGAAGCGGGAGCTGGAGCTTCTTAATCACTCTTAATTTTGAACTTTAAATTTAAAATTCGTGCATCTAGAGCCTACTTCATAAGTAGTGCTCTTTTTTATTGTTTCAAAACAGAATATTTTTTGTCTTAGCAACTTTAATTGCTTTTTGTTCCAATATTGTCTTATTTTATATTTTTTATGTTAATATCTTCAAAAAATCAAATACCCTCTCTTTTTATTTTTTAAACATTTTTGGACACACTAATTTTTTATTATTTTTAGTTAAAAGGCATGTTAACTATTTTGTGAAAATGTTAACGTAACCTGTGAAAGTCTGAATGTGAAATGACTAGGTAACTCGGATTCGGAATGGAAGTTTACAACAGTGGTTGTGCTTCTAAATGATGTTTACATAGGGCAAAATGCAATTGTAGCAATGCTTTAACATAAGGAGTGGAACGGATCAAAAAGGGTGAGAAGATATCATTTGTGTACTTCTAGCCATTAAGGGGATAATGAAAAAATCTCATTTTTGTAGGCAAATAATTAATATTTAAAGGATTTAATAAATACTAAAACATCAAAAATAAAGCTCACGAGTAGGTAGAAAATTGAACTTTTTCTTGAATTAGCTGTTGACAATAATATGTACTTTTAATTGTTACCTTGAAATGAATCACTATTTGAGATAATATTTTTAGTGGATAAAAAGGTGAAAATGGAGGCCTGTTATGAGTAATCGCTATGCAATAATTTTGGCCGCTGGGCAAGGCACTAGGATGAAATCTAAGCTTTACAAGGTTTTACACCCTGTTTGCGGAAAACCAATGGTACAACATGTTATCGATCAAGTCAATCAACTTCAGATAGAAGATATTGTAACAGTTATCGGTCATGGAGCTGAAAAAGTTCAAGAACAGCTTGGTGATTCTTGCAAGTATGCATTACAAGAGCAGCAATTAGGCACGGCACATGCTGTAATGCAAGCGGGAGACGTTTTATCCGATAAGAGCGGAATTACCCTTGTTATTTGCGGAGATACACCGTTAATCAAAGCAGAGACGATGGAAGCGCTTATAACATTGCATGAGCAAAGTAAGGCGAAAGCAACGATTCTGACAGCATATGCGGATAATCCGGATGGCTATGGAAGAGTTCTTCGCAGTGAGAACGGCCTGGTTGAAAAAATCGTCGAGCATAAGGATGCCTCAGATGAAGAAAGATATGTTAAGGAAATAAATACCGGTACATATTGTTTCGATAACCAGGCATTATTTAGCGCGCTGAAAAAAGTTTCAAATGATAATGTCCAAGGTGAATATTATTTGCCGGATGTTATTGAAATTTTAAAAGAAGAAGGCGAATCGGTGACAGCCTTTCAATCAAGTGATTTTGATGAGACATTGGGTGTAAACGACCGAGTGGCTTTATCGCAGGCTGAGCAAACTCTACGGAGTCGTATCAATGAATCACATATGAGAAATGGTGTAACGATTATCGATCCACTTACAACGTTTATTGAAGCTGATGTGAAAATTGGGCAGGATACGGTTATTTATCCTGGGTCATTGATTAAAGGGAAAAGTATTATCGGGCAGGATTGCCTGATTGGTCCTAATTCGGAGATCAGTGATTGTGAAATTGGTGATGGAACTGAAATTCACCAATCGGTTGTACACGAAAGCAGTATTGGAAGTTCAGTTAAAATCGGTCCTTTTGCACATGTTCGACCTCAATCCGATATTCAGGATTCTGTTAAAATCGGTAATTTTGTCGAAATTAAAAAAACCGTTTTTGGTAAAGGAAGCAAAGCCTCTCATTTGAGTTATATTGGAGATGCAGAGGTTGGAGAGAATGTTAATATTGGCTGCGGATCTATTACCGTGAATTATGACGGTACAAATAAACATTTGACGAAGATTGAAGACGATGTTTTTATAGGCTGTAATTCTAATCTTGTTGCACCTGTAACGATAGGAAAAGGGGCATATGTAGCTGCCGGGTCAACCATCACTCAAGATGTACCGCAGGAAGCTTTATCTGTTGCTCGTGCTCGTCAAGTAAACAAAGAAGATTATGTGAAAAAGTTAAAATTTAATAATTAACCCACGGAGGTCATCATGTCAAATCAGTATTTAGATCCTAATTTAAAAGTATTCTCTTTAAATTCAAACTTTGATTTAGCTCAAGAAATTGCTGCTGCAATCGGTGTTGAACTTGGAAAATGTAGCGTAACAAGTTTCAGTGACGGTGAAGTTCAGATTAATATTGAAGAAAGTATTCGTGGTTGTGACGTTTACGTAATCCAATCAACAAGCCAACCAGTCAATGAAAATTTAATGGAACTTTTAATTATGATCGATGCTCTAAAACGTGCTTCAGCTAAAACAATCAATATAGTAATGCCTTATTACGGTTATGCTCGACAAGACCGTAAAGCACGTGCTCGTGAACCAATTACAGCTAAACTTGTAGCGAATCTTTTAGAAACAGCTGGTGCCCATCGTGTCATCACATTGGATCTACACGCGCCACAAATCCAAGGTTTCTTTGATATTCTAATTGATCACCTTGTTGCAGTTCCAATTTTAGCTGATTTCTTCAAAGAAAAAGATCTAAGTGACATTGTCATCGTTTCTCCGGATCACGGTGGAGTAACGCGTGCCCGTAAAATGGCAGATCGCTTAAAAGCACCGATTGCTATTATCGATAAGCGTCGTCCAAGACCGAATGTGGCTGAAGTCATGAACATCATCGGTAATATTGAAGGAAAAACGGCAATCCTGATTGATGACATCATCGATACAGCAGGTACTATTACACTTGCAGCTAATGCACTTGTAGAGAATGGTGCGAAAGCAGTCTATGCTTGTTGTACACACCCAGTCCTATCGGGCCCTGCTATCGAACGGATTCAAAATTCAACTATCAAGGAACTGGTCGTAACAAATTCGATTGTTCTATCTGAAGACAAGAAAATCGATAAAATTGTTGGGCTTTCTGTAGCTCCTTTGATTGCGGAAGCAATTATTCGTGTTCATGAAGAACAATCTGTTAGCACATTATTTGATTGATAAAAAATAAAGAAAACATGGTGGGCCTAGTTTCCACCATGTTTTTTTATATAAAATATTTGAATTATTCCGAAAATAAATTAATTCTTAGTTGACAGGTGCGAATACTGATATTAATATGTATACATAATCAATTTTCATTTTATGAATCTAAAGAAAAAACTCTCTTTCTGGTTCTGAGTAAGAAAAAAGCTCACAAATTAAATGGCCGATCGGGCTACCGAAGGCTCCTTTTCACTTACCATCTCACATTAGGCATCTTTTTGACCTATTGTACTTTTGGTGAAGAAAAGGAGCTTTTTATTTTATACAAATCAGTTTAATGAGGGGTGTAGAGTATGGAAAAAAAACGCAATGTGTGGATACTGAGTATTCTTAGCATCATTATGCTGGTATTAGGAGCATGTGGGCAGGAAAAAAGCAGTACAAAGAGTGCTGACGCAAAAGTAAGTGATAAGACTATCAGAATCGGCTATCAAAAATTCGGGACATTAAATATTTTAAAATCAAAAGGAGAGCTGGAAACACGTTTAAAAGAAGTGGGTTATACCGTTAAGTGGACTGAATTTCCTGCTGGGCCTCAGCTACTTGAGGCTTTGAATGTTGGAAGCCTTGATTTTGGGCACACAGGAGAGGCACCACCGATATTTGCGCAGGCTGCTAAGGCCCCACTTGTCTATGTGGCTAATCAGCCAGCAAACCCCTCAGGAGAAGCCATAGTCGTGCAAAAGGATTCGCCTATAAAGAGAGTGGAAGATTTAAAAGGCAAGAAAGTAGGCTTGAATAAAGGGTCCAATGTTCATTATTTATTAGTTAAAGCATTAGAGAAGGCGGATCTTACTCTTGACGATATTCAGCCCGTCTACTTACCACCGGCTGATGCGAGAGCTGCTTTTGAAGGAAATCAGATTGATGCTTGGGTAATATGGGACCCGTTTTTATCTGCAGCGGAACTAGAACTTGAAACAAAAACGATTCAGGATGGAGAAGGATTAGTGGCGAATCGCGAATTCTTTTTGGCAACTAATACATTCGCAGAGAATAAAGAAGTCTTGAAGATTATTAAAGAGGAATTGAAAAAAGTAGATAAGTGGATTGAAGAAAACCCAAAGGATGTTGCAGAGTTCTTAGCTCCAGAGATTGGGATGAGTGTTGAGGCATTAGATAAAACATTAAAAAGAAAAGAATATGGACTTGAGGAAATTTCAAAAACGGCTCTGAACGACCAACAAAAAATTGCTGATACATTTTACAATCTTAAATTAATTCCAACCGAAGTAAATGTTTTCGATGCATCAATAGATGTTAAAAAAAATTAAGGGGGAAATAAAAATGAAAGTATTTTGGTTTATTCCGTCACATGGAGAAAGTCGTTATTTAGGGTCAACTAAGGGTGGGAGACCTATTACACTTCCTTACTTGAAGCAAATTGCTCAGGCAGTTGACCATCTTGGGTTTGAGGGAGCATTACTTCCAACTGGACGGTCTTGTGAAGATGCCTGGGTAGTGGGATCTTCATTAATATCTGCAACGGAAAGAATGAAATTTTTAGTAGCCATTCGTCCAGGTTTAATGTCACCGACTTTGGCAGCCCGGATGGCTGCTTCCTTTGACCGGTTGTCGGGTGGTCGCCTTCTAATCAATGTAGTAACTGGAGGAGATCCTGTCGAATTGGCTGGTGATGGTGTATTTCTGAACCATACGGATCGTTATAGGTTAACAGATGAATTTTTGGATATTTGGAGAGCGGAAATGTCTGGAGAGCAGGTAGATTTTGAAGGGGAGCACTTGAAGGTTGAAGGTGGGAATATTCTGTTGCCTCCGGTACAAAAACCTTACCCTCCACTATACTTTGGAGGTTCATCTGACCCGGCCATTGATATTTCAGGAAAGCATATTGATGTGTATTTAACTTGGGGTGAACCACCAGCACAAGTGGCTGAAAAAATTGAAAAAGTTCGTAAAAAGGCAGCAGAGTACGGCCGCGAAGTTCGATTTGGTATCCGTATGCATGTCATTGTAAGGGAAACAGAAGAAGAGGCTTGGCAGGCAGCAGATGAACTCATTAAATATGTAGATGATGAAATGATTGAAAATTCACAAAATATTTTCGAACGGTTTGATTCAGTTGGTCAGAAGAGAATGTCCCAACTTCATAACGGCAGTAGGGATTCCCTTGAAATCAGCCCTAACCTATGGGCAGGTGTAGGTCTTGTGCGTGGTGGCGCCGGTACAGCATTAGTCGGAAGCGCAGAGAACGTTGCTGCACGAATGAAAGAGTATGAGGAAATTGGGGTAGAATCCTTTGTTTTATCTGGCTATCCTCATTTAGAAGAAGCATACCGAGTGGCGGAACTGCTATTCCCTATACTCCCTGTTGAACAGCTGCAAGGTCCCGTGTCAAAAGCTACGAGTCCATTTGGAGAAATATTAGCCAACAACCACTACCCTACAAAAGGAAGTGAAAATAAACATGAAGAAAAAGTTAAACAAGTTCAATAAGTTCCCTTTCATAACGTGGCTTGTACCTGTTTTTCTACTGGTAGCTTGGCAGTTGCTGTCATTGTGGGGCATTCTGTCGGATCGGATATTGCCTGCCCCGACTGAAGTACTTAAAGCAGGCATTGCTTTATTGAAAACAGGAGAACTTATAGGCTATATCGGCATCAGTGCCCAGCGTGCCTTTATTGGCTTTTTGATTGGTGGGATTATTGGTTTTGTACTTGGTATGTTAAATGGGCTTTCATCCATTGCAGAAACATTATTCGATACTTCGCTTCAGATGTTGCGAAACATCCCACATTTAGCCTTGATTCCGCTCGTAATTCTTTGGTTTGGTATTGAGGAAGAAGCAAAAATATTCCTAGTTGCATTAGGAGTTCTATTCCCGATCTATTTAAATACGTTTCATGGTGTGAAGTCGGTCGATAAAGGTTTAATTGAAGCGGCGAAGGTTTATGGGTTAAGTGGTTTTTCTTTATTCTGGAACGTGATTCTCCCTGCAGCTTTTCCATCCATTTTAGTGGGCATCCGCTTTTCGCTTGGAATTATGTGGGTCACATTAATAGTCGCGGAAACGATATCCGCCAATTCTGGAATTGGGTATATGGCTATGAATGCCAGGGAATTCATGAGAATGGATATCGTTGTACTCAGTATTCTCTTATATGCTCTATTAGGGAAAATATCAGATGTTTTTGCCAAGGTAATAGAAAAAAGATGCTTGAAATGGCATCCATCATACCAATGAGGAGGCCTTTTATATGAAAAGTGGAAGTTCATTGGAGCTGCAGAATATTAGGAAGGATTTTGGAGGATTTGAAGTTTTAAAGGGAATAGACCTTACTTTTAAAAAAGGGGAATTCGTAGCTATTGTCGGCAAGAGTGGATGCGGGAAAAGTACCTTACTACGTCTTKCGGCAGGCCTGGATGAACCAACGGACGGGAAGGTACTGGTGGATGGCGAATTATTAAACGGACTGAATCGATCATCCCGCACGATGTTTCAGGATGGGAGGCTTTTCCCTTGGAAAAAAATTCTCAAAAATGTTGGTGTTGGTTTAAAAGGGGATTGGAAGCCAAAAGCTATGGAGCTACTAGAGCAGGTGGGGCTGGCAGACCGAGCATATGAATGGCCATCGGTTCTATCGGGAGGGCAGAGGCAAAGGGTTGCCTTAGCTAGGGCATTGGTGAACGAACCTGACATTCTTCTTTTGGATGAACCATTAGGGGCGCTGGACACTTTGACAAGAATCGAGATGCAAAGGTTAATTGAAGAATTATGGAGAAAAAGAGACTTTACTGCCTTACTCGTTACACATGATGTGGAAGAAGCGGTTACGCTGGCTGACCGGGTCATATTAATTGAAGAAGGCAAAGTGGTTATGAATAAGGAAATTAATCTACCGAGGCCACGGAAAAAGGACAATATTCTTTACTCATCCTTGGCTGGCCAAATTCTTAATAGAGTCATGCAAGTTGAGGATCAGGTAGAAAAAAAGGCGATTCATGCATAAAGTCTGTAATTGAAAAACCTGTGATAAATACTGAAAGGAGTGAGGAAAAAAGAATTCCATTCGATACTTTTCTTTGTTTATCATACGTTTAAGTTCATATTAGAGCTTTCTGTCATTCCTTTCATGTTTAATACACCGCTATTTAGGGAACTGTTAATTATAGTGAACCTGTAATTAATATTTTAGGAAGGCGGAGGATGTATGAGTAATTTATTAGCTGCAAAAGAACGTACGGATTTAAAACACTCTAATTTAAGGAACTTGAGAGAAAGCGGAGAAATCCCGGCTATTGTATATGGTAATCAAAACGGCAATACGGCCATCTCAGTCAATAATATTGAACTTCAAAAAACAATGAAAGAAATAGGACGAAATGGTATTATTTCTCTTGACTTGAATGGAACTGAATTTAAAGTTATGCTCTCTGATTATCAAAAGGATCCGATAAAGAATTTCATTTATCATGCTGACTTTTTAATTGTAGATATGTCTGCTCAATTACAGGCACAAGTACGCATCAACCTTACCGGTGTCTGTAAAGGGGTGAAAGACGGTGGTGTTCTACAGCAGTCTCTTCATGAAGTAACGGTTACGGCTAAGCCTAATGATATTCCTGAATCCATTAATGTTGATGTTACTGAGCTTCAGGTCGGCGATACAATCTACATATCTGACATTCAAACAAATCAGCAAGTTACAATTAACAACGATGGTGAAGAAGTCGTTGCCTCCGTATTGGCGCCTCGTCAGGAAGAGGAAATTAGTACAGGTGAACAGCAAGATGGCGGTATTCCTCTAAATGAAGAAGGCAGGGAGACTAAGGCTTCACCAGAGTCATGATGCCGGGATTAAACAAGTAAGTCATGGTATAATAGGCGTAGCTCTTAATGAGTTACGTCTTTTCTACTTCTGGATGCGTCCATTTACATCTGGTAACTATTAGGGATTGATTTCTTTAAATAGAGTTTATTTCTAATTAGTTCTCCGGTCGCTTGCAGGTAAGCTTGAAATTGAGGTACTATTTTTCTAAGGTCATTCTGATCTTAGAATTTTCGTCCACACGTAACTCCCTAAATATCGGTAATGACGGAGTGTGAATCATGAAAATTATTGTAGGGTTAGGGAACCCAGGTAAACAATATGAAAAAACACGGCATAACGTCGGTTTTGAAGTAATAGATGAGTTATCTAAAAAGTGGTCGATCTCACTCGACCAAGCCAAGCATAAGGGAATCTATGGTGTAGGAATGGTACGGGGAGAAAAGATTTTATTACTTAAGCCGCTAACCTACATGAATTTATCAGGTGAATCGATTTCGGCTGTTATGCATTTCTTTAAGGTGGAAATAGCGGATGTGGTTATTATATATGATGACCTCGATTTACCGCCAGGAAGAATCCGTCTTCGTCAAAAAGGAAGTGCAGGCGGTCATAATGGAATAAAATCTACAATTTCTCATTTGGGTACACAAGATTTTAACCGAATTAGAATAGGTATCGGTCGCCCGATCGGCCATGTTCCGGTACCTGACTATGTATTGGGGCGTTTCTCCCAAGAAGAATGGAATCATGTCGGGGCTACGATTGAAAAAAGCGCCGCTTCTTGTGAAGCATGGTTGGAAAAACCATTTATACAGGTCATGAACGAATATAACCAATAAGCTAAGAGTAGATATAAGTAAAGAATAAAATCTTTCGCTGAATAAATCCCCCTTACTTTTGTACATACTAACACTATTACAAAATAGGGGGTTACCAAATGGCTCTCCATTATCGTTGCCGACATTGTGGAACTAAGCTGGGTTCTATCGAGGCACACGCACTGAGTACGGAGCAGTTAGGTTTTAATAAACTTACTGATGAAGAGCGTCAAGAGATGATCGTTTATGATTCTGAGGGAGATATGCATGTGAGGGCGATATGTGAAGATTGTCATGAATCGCTGCAAAGAAACCCTGAATTATATGAAAGCGATTATATTATTCATTAGCGGGAGAGGGCTTTGGACAAAATCCAAAGCATTTTTCCGTTTGTTTTGTTTTAAAGATATGAAGATAGAGAATGAGCCAGTTAATAAAGAGAGACCTTGGCTGAATATGCCAGGTTAAAAATACAAGGACTTGAAACAGTTTTCGCACGTTAAGAGAGGAGGGACAGATTGTGAATGGATTGCAAAACTTATTCTCCAAACAAGATGATGTTCATTCGTTAATAGCCGGCATTGATGAGGGACTTAAGGAACAAATAGTATCTGGTCTAACAGGTTCTTCGAGATCACTTCTGCTGGCGGCCGTATATGAAAAGACGAACAGGCCGATTTTATTAGTAACCCATAATTTATTACAAGCACAAAAATTCCATGAGGATTTATCCAGTTTTATCCCAGAGGATGAACTATATATTTATCCCGCCAATGAGTTAATTGCTGCTGATTTGAGTGTGGCCAGTCCTGAATTAAGAGCCCAACGTGTAGAGGCATTGAATTTTTGGACGGAGGGCAAGAAAGGGATTGTCATTGCGCCTATTCCTGGGGTTCGCCGTGTGCTTCCTCCAAAGGATATTTGGAAGAGGCATCAGCTTACTTTTAAACTAGGGGAAGAAATTGAACTTGACCCAACGCTTAATAAATTTATTGCAATGGGCTATAACCGGGCGGAAATGGTTGCCTCTCCAGGAGAATTCAGCATTCGGGGCGGTATCATCGATATATATCCGATTACGGAACCTAATCCAATGCGAATTGAGTTATTTGATACGGAAATAGATTCCATTAGAACCTTTTCTACGGAAGATCAGCGATCAATTGAGAAGCTCCAAAAAGTGACAATCGGTCCGGTTAGTGAGGCCTTGCTAGAAGAAAGTCACATTGAAAGAATTATATCGAAACTCGAAAGCGGATTAAGTAAAAGTTTGAAAAAGCTTAAAGATGAAAAAACAAAGGAACAATTGGTTCAAACGATCAGCTCTGAACTTGAACAGCTGAAAATGGGGAATAAGCCCGACCAAATCTTTAAATACTTAAGTTTAGCTTATGAGAAACCCGCTAGTTTAATAGACTATTTACCTGTAAATGGCTTAGTTTTCTTAGATGAAATCAGTAGAATCCAGGAAATCAATGATTCTTTGGAAAAGGAAGAGGCAGGATGGTATACCGACCTTTTAAGTCAGGGGCAGATTATCCATGATATTAAATTGGCTCATCCCATGCATGAATTAATTATGAAATCAAACAGGCCGTTTGTGTATCTTTCATTATTTTTACGGCATGTACCGCATACAAATCCTCAGAATATCCTGAATTTTGCCAGTAAACAGATGCAAAATTTCCACGGGCAGATGAACGTGTTTAAAACTGAACTGGAACGTTGGAAAAAAGGAAAGTATACAGTCGTTATACTAGGCCAGGATGATGAACGGGTGAAAAAGCTGCATTCGATTTTAGCGGATTATGATATTGAAGCAGCAGAGCTTTTTGATGCGAACAGTATTCTTCCGGGGAAAGTACAGATTTTACGCGGCAGCCTTAACAGTGGCTTTGAATTACCTATGCAAAAATTTAGTATTATTACGGAAACGGAATTATTTAATAAGAAATCTAAAAAATCAATTCGCAGGCAGAAACTATCGAATGCGGAACGAATAAAGAGTTATTCCGAACTGAAAATCGGTGACCATGTCGTTCATGTTAACCATGGTATCGGGAAATATTTGGGGATTGAAACGCTAACCATCAATGGAGTTCATAAGGATTATCTACATATCCGGTATCAGGCGGATGACAAGCTGTATGTACCAGTTGACCAAATTGATCTTGTCCAAAAATATGTCGGTTCCGAAGGCAAGGAGCCGAAGCTTTACAAATTAGGCGGGACGGAATGGAAACGTGTTAAAAGCAAGGTTCAATCATCTGTTGAGAATATTGCGGATGATTTAATCAAGCTGTATGCAGAAAGGGAAGCGGCAAAGGGTTATGCCTTTTCACCTGATGGGGATATGCAGAGGGAATTTGAAACATCATTCGCTTATAACGAAACAGAAGATCAACTGCGTTCTATTGTAGAGATTAAAAAAGATATGGAACGTGAAAGGCCAATGGATCGTTTATTATGTGGTGATGTCGGTTATGGGAAGACAGAGGTAGCTATTCGCGCTGCTTTTAAAGCTATTATGGATGGCAAGCAGGTTGCTTTTCTCGTTCCAACCACTATTCTTGCCCAACAGCATTTTGAAACATTGAGAGAGCGTTTTCAGGACTATCCCATTTCGATTGGGCTTATGAGTCGTTTTCGGACGAAAAAGCAGCAAACGGAAACGATAAAGGGATTAAAAGCTGGAACGGTGGATATCGTTGTGGGTACGCACAGAATTTTATCCAAAGATATTGTGTATCGAGACTTAGGTTTGCTTATTATTGATGAAGAACAGCGGTTTGGCGTAACGCATAAGGAAAAAATCAAACGCTTAAAAACCAATGTCGATGTATTGACTTTGACAGCGACGCCAATTCCAAGGACTCTCCATATGTCTATGCTTGGCGTGCGGGATTTGTCTGTCATCGAAACACCTCCAGAGAACCGTTTCCCAATCCAAACGTATGTAATGGAGTATAATGGCTCGCTGGTAACAGAAGCGATTGAGCGAGAATTGGCAAGGGATGGTCAGGTTTATTTTCTTTATAATCGGGTAGAAGATATAGCAAGAAAAGCAGAAGAAATTTCTATGTTGGTGCCAGATGCCCGCGTCACATATGCACATGGGCAAATGTCTGAGCAGGAACTAGAAGCTGTTATGTTTGGATTTTTAGAAGGCGAATACGATGTTTTAGTAAGTACAACCATTATAGAGACCGGTGTGGATATCCCAAATGTCAATACGCTTATTGTGAATGAAGCAGATAGAATGGGACTTTCCCAGCTTTATCAACTGCGTGGTCGTGTGGGGCGATCCAATCGGGTAGCATATGCATTCTTTACTTACAGAAAAGATAAAGTTTTGACGGAAGTAGCAGAAAAACGTCTCCAATCCATTAAGGAATTTACAGAATTGGGATCAGGGTTCAAAATTGCGATGCGTGATTTATCCATCAGGGGAGCTGGGAATATACTAGGAGCTCAACAACATGGCTTCATCGATTCAGTCGGTTTTGATTTGTACTCTCAAATGCTGAAAGAAGCTGTAGAGGCGAAACGTAATGATCAACCAGTTGAAGAAAAGTCCTCACTTGAAATTGACGTTGAAGTAGATGCGTATATCCCTGATGCCTATATAGCGGATGGACATCAGAAAATCGAAATGTATAAAAGATTCAGAGGCATTACTTCTCTAGAAGAAGTGGAAGAATTACAAGATGAAATGCTCGATCGGTTCGGTGAATACCCTGATGAAGTCGCCTATTTATTTCTAATTGCTGAAATGAAGGTGTATGCTGAAAAAGCTGGAATTGAAAGCATTAAGCAATTGAAGCAGGAAATCAGCATTCTTCTCAGGGAAAAAGTAAGTAGCGGCGTAGATGGACAAAAGGTATTTGAGCTAGGATCAAAGTACGGCCGTATGGTTGGCTTTGGTATGGATGGCAATCGAATGAAGCTTGTCTTACACATTAAAGGTGTAGAACAAAGCAAGTGGTTAGACATCCTTTTTGAGATGGCTAAAGGCTTACAACATGTAAAAAAAGAAATTCAAGCAACAAAAAATTAAAGAAAATGATTGTCTTTTTGAAGTTGTCTGTTTTTAAGATGTTTTGGTAAAAAAGTGTATCAAAAAGAAAAATTTTTTCAAAGTGCATAGAACTTACCATTAGAAAAATACTAAGTACAATAGCTGGTGTTGATTTTGCTACGAAAAGAGGATTTATCAAATCAATTAGAGGAAAGTGAGGCAACATTAGATGAAAGCAACTGGTATCGTTCGCCGAATTGATGATTTAGGAAGAGTTGTCATCCCGAAAGAAATTCGAAGGACTCTCCGCATTCGTGAAGGTGATCCATTAGAGATTTTTGTGGACAGAGATGGAGAAGTCATCTTAAAGAAATACTCTCCTATTAGTGAATTAGGCGATTTTGCAAGAGAATATGCAGAAGCACTTTATGATAGCCTTGGAAACCCAGTTATGATCTGTGACCGGGATACTTACATTGCAGTGGCAGGTGGATCTAAAAAAGAATACTTAAATAAAAGTGTTAGTGAACTAGTAGAAAAAATTATGGAAGAAAGAAATCCCGTACTGGAATCTCCAAATGGACAGATTTCCTTCGTGGATTCGAATGATGAAGAGATTCAATCATATACAGCAGCTCCAATCATTGCGAGTGGTGACCCGATTGGTGCCGTCTTGATTTTCTCTAAAGAAGGAACATTAGGTGAAGTGGAACAGAAATCGGTTGAAACAGCAGCAAGTTTCCTAGCTAGACAAATGGAACAATAGGTTAGGACATGCCATTATATTTTTGGATGTAAAAAGGGCAGCAATCGCTGTCCTTTTTGTCTTTTAATAAAGACAAAAAATATAGAGGAACATTTAAAGCAGGGAGGTTCAAGCCTCTTTGTGGAAATTGGAAAATCATTAACAGTATGGTTAACCTATGAAAAACAACCACTCAATTATGCTATAATTACTACCACATATGAGTGAAAAGGGGAAAAAAAATGGCTGCAAAGCCTTACAAAACTTCAAAAGAACTTTTCAGGGGTGCGTTAATCCTAAGTGCAGCCGCGATTATCGTAAAGATTTTGAGTGCGGCCTATCGCATTCCTTATCAAAACATAGCTGGGGATATCGGGTTTTATATCTATCAGCAGGTATATCCGTTTTATGGGGTTGCTTTAACGCTCTCTACACTAGGCTTCCCGGTTGTCATATCTAAACTAATTGCAGAACGGGAGTCTTCTAAAAATAGTTTTGCGGTTAAAGATATTTTATTGACCTCGTTTGTCGTCTTATGTTCGATAGGGATTATGATGTTTATTGCACTGTTCCTAGGGGCAGAATGGATTGCCGGGATGATGAAAGATCCTCAACTATCAGGTCTGCTGAAAATCATTGCTTTTTCCTATTTATTAATGCCGTTTTCTTCTGTTTTAAGGGGCTACTTCCAAGGAATAAACGACATGATCCCTACAGCAAGTTCGCAGGTCGCTGAACAATGTATCCGGGTTTTAACAATACTGGTGTTGTCTACTCTATTGGTGTATTGGGATTACTCTGATTATGATGTCGGTAAGGGAGCAGTCTTTGGTTCGATTACGGGTGGCATAACAGGACTGGTACTGCTTTTTGTTTTCGTTTTCTTAAGAGAAGAACGGAAGCTTTTTTCCCAAATGAAAATCAAACCGGCAATTTTCATCAGGATTTCCAAAGCTTTGATCTTTCAAGGTTTGGCTTTTTGCATCACGGGCCTTATTCTAATCTTGTTTCAGTTCGTTGATTCACTGCACCTGTATTCTCTTTTAAGGGAAACGGGGATGGGAGAAATAGAAGCAAAAGAATGGAAAGGGGTTTATGACCGTGGACAGCCCTTACTTCAGCTAGGGACAGTCGTGGCGAACTCTTTTGCTTTGGCACTTGTACCAGTTATTGCTGGATTCGTTCAGAGGAGAAATAAACAGGAATTACTTAATAAGATAAAATTAGCACTGCGTGTAAGTGCGACTATCGGAATGGCGGCAGCTATCGGGTTGGTAGTAACAATGAAACCGGTCAATTATATGCTGTTTACTGACGATAAGGGGACAATTACTTTAGCAATTTTCTCCTTATCGATATTATTTACATCGCTCATTATGGCGAAAGCGGCAGTTATTCAAAGTTTAGGGTATTCGATTGCCCCGGTGATCATTACGATTGTAGGGGTATGCAGCAAATGGGCGTTGAACCTTGTTCTTGTGCCCCGTTATAAAATTGCAGGGGCAGCCTCAGCAACAGTACTTGCCTTTATAATCATGACTGTATTGTTTTATATAGTATTGAAAGTACATATAAAAAAACCTTTAATTGAAAAGAAGCAGCTGTATATAATTTTAAAGAGTACGGTCTACATGGGCACATCAGTTCTGCTATTCAACACCGTATTTCAAGTGGTGTTGCCAGATGAAAGCCGACTGTTAGCTACAATTCAGGCATTGATTGGTGTGGGAATTGGTGCAGTTGTTTTTGTTATGGCAGTCATTCGGGCAGGTTTATTTAGTCAGGAAGAACTTTCCTTTATACCTGTAGGGTCAAAGTTTAAACGATTTATCATAACGAATAGGAGTAAATGAAATCATGAATGAGATTACTATAATAGGACTCGGGGCAGGCGATTTAGACCAGCTTCCATTTGGGATTTATAAAAAATTAACAAAGACAAAAGAATGCTTCGTCCGGACGATAGATCATCCGGTGATCCGAGATTTAACAATTGAAGGAATTAAGTTCACTGCTTTTGACAAGGTATATGAAAAACACGATCAATTTGAAGAGGTATACGAAGAAATTTCAGAAGCATTATTACAAGAAGCTGTAAATCGTTCTGTTCTGTACGCGGTTCCAGGGCATCCAATGGTTGCAGAAAAAACAGTCCAACTCTTGCTAGAGAAAGGTCCAGCTAGAGGCATTGCTATTAAGCTAGAGGGAGGACAAAGTTTTCTTGACCCGTTATTTCAGGCCGTTCAAATTGACCCAATTGAAGGATTTCAGCTTCTAGATGGAACTGCTCTTTCACCAGATGACCTGCATATTAGACAGCATATGATAATCGGGCAGGTGTATGACGCGTTCAGTGCGTCCAATGTGAAGTTGACTTTGATGGAAAAGCTTCCAGATGACTACGAGGTATATATCGTTACAGCGGCAGGCAGTAGCCAGGAAAAAGTAACAAAATGTGCACTTTATGAACTGGACCGCCAAATGGAGTTAAGTAACTTAACGAGTGTCTATGTGCCACCCGTTAAAGAAGATGCATTACAGTATCGTGAATTTTCTAAGTTGCGACAGATTATCGCGGAACTGAGGGGACCTGACGGATGTCCTTGGGATAAGAAACAAACTCATCAAAGCTTGAAGAAATATCTAATAGAAGAGGCATACGAACTTATTGATTCCATTGATGCCGAGGACGATGAGGGCATGATTGGTGAACTAGGGGACGTACTCCTTCAAGTGATGCTTCATGCGCAAATCGGAGAGGATGAGGGCATGTTCACAATAGATGATGTGATCGAAGGAATTACAGCAAAAATGGTTCGACGCCACCCTCATGTGTTCGGAGATATAGAAGTGACCGGTGAAGAAGATGTTTTAGTGAACTGGCAGAAAATCAAGGAAGAAGAAAAAGGAAGCGAGAAAAGTGTTCCACAATCCATTCTAGATGGTATAGAAAAATCGCTGCCAAACTTACTTCGTGCTGAGGAGTATCAAAAAAGGGCTGCGAAGGTCGGATTTGACTGGGATGAGGTTTCCGAAGCGTGGAAAAAGGTTAAAGAAGAAGTGCAGGAACTTGAAGATGAGATACTGAATCCGAATCCGGATATCAACCGGATCAAATCCGAATTGGGAGACCTCTTTTTTGCGATTGTCAACATTTCGCGCTATTATGACATACAAGCAGAAGAAGCTGTCTATAAAGCAAACCAGAAGTTTCACCAGCGTTTTACATATATCGAAGAGCGTATTCAAAGGGAAGACAAGAAGTTTTCTGATTATACATTAGAAGAACTGGATTCATATTGGGATGAGGCAAAAGCTAAAGGACTTTAATTAAAGGAGAGAATTGTATGTCGATGAGATTAGATAAATTCTTAAAAGTATCAAGGTTGATTAAGCGCCGCACTCTTGCTAAAGAAGTAGCGGATAAAGGGAGAATTACAATTAACGGCCAACAGGCTAAAGCAAGCTCGAATGTAAAAGATGGTGATGAATTAACCGTACGTTTTGGTCAAAAGCTAGTCACGGTACGCGTTGACAAAATTCAAGAAACAACGAAAAAAGAAGCTGCTGCCGATATGTATACAATCGTAAAAGAAGAAAAGCTAGCAGAGGAGTAAGGACAGGCTTTGTTCTAATTTCCCTCTTACGGACATACACTTGTACAAAATCAGTGGTACTGTGAGGGATGAAAAAATGAGCCAATATATTGATCCGAATGCTGGTTACACAAAGGGAACAATCCAAGAGCATGATGTAACGATGAAAGGCCGCCGTTTATTGGATATTACCGGAGTAAAACAAGTGGAAAGCTTTGATAATGAAGAATTTTTGCTTGAAACGTCAATGGGCTTCTTATCTATACGTGGTCAGAACTTGCAAATGAAGAATTTAGACGTCGATAAAGGGATTGTTTCAATCAAGGGGAAGATTTTTGACCTTGTATATTTAGATGAGCAATCCGGGGAGAAAGCTAAAGGCTTCTTTGGCAAGCTGTTCAAATGACCTTAACGATCCAATTTTATACGTTGCTTGCGATGATAGGCATGGGCAGTTGTTTTGGAGCTGCCCTCGATACGTATAACCGGTTTCTGAAGCGTTCAGTAAGGAAGAGGTGGATTGTCTTCCTCCATGATTTTCTTTTCTGGATTATTCAGGGTCTCCTTATTTTTTATGTTTTGTTTTTAGTGAATGAAGGAGAGTTTCGCCTATATTTGTTTTTGGCCTTATTATGCGGTTTTTCAGCATATCAAGCACTTTTTAAAGGAGTCTATCAACGTTTTTTAGAGTTTTTGATTTTACTGGTAATAAAGGTGGTCAGATTTTTAACTAAATCGGTTCAAATGCTGATATTTCTTCCGATAAAATGGGTAATAGTTACTGCAATTTCCATCATCATAGGTATGGGCAGATTTGTTTTAGTCCTTTTAAAATGGATAGGGAAAATAATTCTCTTTATTTTAAATGTTTTCTGGAAACCTTTAAAATGGATACTGACAAGGATATGGAATTTATTGCCGGTTTTTGTTACAAAAAACGTCGGGAAGTTTTATAATAAAGGAAAAGGGATTTTATTGAAAATAAAGAATTCTATAGTTAGCATGGTAATTAGATTGAGAACTAAAAAGAAATGAGGAGTGATAAAACATGAGTAGCCTTCGGAAGAGGAAAGTGGCAAAAATAGAAAATCCCTACGTCGCTCTACAAGAGAAAAAAGTACAAACTGTTGAAAAAAAGAAGCGTGGTCTTATGCGTAGATTAACACTGTATTCAGTTTTCGCCGCTATCTTTTTGATTTTGGCTGTTTCCACCCTCATTACGCAAAATGTTGCACTAGATGAAAAAGTACAGCAGAAAGAAAAATTAGAAGTAAAGTTAGCTAAATTGGAAAAAGGTGAAACCCTTCTTAAAGAAGAAATTGTAAAACTCAATGATGATGACTATATTGCTAAAATCGCAAGACGAGATTATTTCTTATCGGACAATGGTGAAATCATTTTTAATCTTCCAAAAACAAAGGAAGATAGTGACTAATATTGACACTGTTTTTTTACTTTCGTTATAATATAGTGTGAAGAGATTTTTAACATTTCTAAGGAGGAACATTTTTTTTATGTCAATCGAAGTAGGCAGCAAGTTACAAGGTAAAGTAACAGGCATAACTAATTTTGGTGCATTTGTAGAGCTCCCTCAAGGTTCAACAGGTCTTGTCCATATCAGTGAAGTAGCAGATAACTATGTTAAAGATATTAATGATCACTTAAAAGTGGGCGATACAGTTGAAGTGAAAGTCATCAATGTAGAGAAAGATGGCAAAATTGGCTTGTCCATTAAAAAAGCAATAGACCGTCCTGAAGGCGAGCAAAAACCTGCATACACACCACGTCCGCGCCAAGGAAGAGGGAATGACAACCGTTCCAAAGACTTCCGCTCAAAAGGTAGTAGTTTCCAACCCAAGGAAAACTTTGAGCAAAAAATGGCTAAATTCTTAAAAGATAGCGAAGACCGCTTAACAACCCTTAAACGTAGCACCGAAACAAAACGGGGAGGTCGAGGAGGAAGACGCGGATAAAACTGCTGCTGAAAATAATAGATTAGCAACTTTTCCTGTGAAATTATTCATAGTGTAGATAAAGGCAAGCTTGCTGGCTTGTCTTCTTTTATATATATAAAGGTGTTTCTCTTATTAGATTCGCCTTCAATACCAATAAAAAAAAGCGCCTCATGTACACTTTCTCGATTGAGTGTACTGAGGCGCTTTTTTTATATGAGATGACCCGTACGGGATTCGAACCCGTGTTACCGCCGTGAAAGGGCGGTGTCTTAACCGCTTGACCAAMGGGCCAAAATTAATATTAAAAGATAGCGGCAGAGGGGATCGAACCCCCGACCTCACGGGTATGAACCGTACGCTCTAGCCAGCTGAGCTACGCCGCCATAATGGTAAGTGCTACTGAAGCACAAGTTATATCTTACATTCGTGAGGGAAGATTGTCAACAAAAAAAAGAAAGATTGTCGGTTTCCATTTTTTAAAGATATATTCGTGTTATTTTCCACAAAAATAACCTAAAAACTTTGCTTTTCCTTAAAAAAAAAAGAACGCCTGTTTCTGTATTTTAAAAAAAGGTATAAAAACCTGTATACAAATGATTGTTCAAGGAGAATTACGTCGAACGTTTTTCATTTGCGCTTTTAAAATTCTGACAAAAAAATGGTTAAGCCCTCTATATAATAAAAATCACTAATATGAATGGGGTGTTGAAATGGAAAAAGTAGAAAGACCTATGATGGAACCTCTTGGGGATGTTCAGTTAAAAGAAGCAAAGGAGGGAGCCATCAATTGGATCCAACAGCTGCAAACGAAAACAGATGATATCTTTATAAAGAAAGGTATCTCTTTAGCCATTATCGGTTTTTTATTAGGACGAGCATTAATTCTTTCACAGTTAGCACCATTTGGGCTTCCGTTTTTCGCAGCCGTTTTTCTCATGAGACGTGACCGAGCTCCACTCGCACTGTTTGGCTTAATCGCTGGGGGGCTCACCGTTCACTATTCTAATAGTTTAGTCATCTTTACATCGGCGTTCCTGCTTCTCTTATTTCATAAAATCAAGAAGCCGGCCGTAGAAGGGCAATTTAAGACGATGTCGATGTACGTCTTTGCTTCACTCTTCCTGGTAAACCTGGCCGAGCAATATCTTGTGTTTCGAACGATTCAGCTGTACGACCTGATGATGATAGGAGTAGAGGCGGGGCTCGCCATGATTTTAACCTTAATTTTCATACAGTCCATCCCGCTGCTATCAATACGGACAAAGTCACAATCATTAAAGACAGAAGAGATCGTCAGCATTATCATTCTACTCGCGTCGGTGATGACCGGAACAATTGGGTGGATGATATATGACCTGTCACTCGATCATATATTTTCACGATACCTTGTCCTCCTATTCGGGCTGGCGGGAGGGGCCGCCATAGGCTCCACTGTAGGTGTCGTTACCGGATTAATATTCAGCTTAGCGAGTATAGCCAGCCTTTATCAAATGAGCCTTCTCGCTTTTTCAGGCCTGCTCGGTGGTTTGTTGAAGGAGGGTAGGAAGATAGGGGTTGCGGCAGGCCTGTTAATTGCTACGTTACTAATAGGGCTATACGGAGAGGGAACTAATAATATTATGGTTACCCTCTATGAATCACTTATAGCTGTGGTGTTATTTATTTTAACACCATCTTCAATAATCAATAAAATAGCAAAGCATATACCCGGGACCGTAGAGAACTCGGATGAACAGCAACAGTATGCCCGGAAAGTGAGGGACGTTACCGCCCAAAGAGTGGAACAATTCTCTCATGTATTTGAGGCGCTCTCAAATAGCTTTTCCCAAATAGATGAACGAGGAAGATTGGAGGAAGATGAGAAAGAGTTCGATTATTTTTTAAGTAATGTAACTGAAAAAACGTGCCAAATCTGCTTTAAAAAGGAACAATGCTGGGCTAAAAACTTTAATACAACCTATGACGGTATGCAGGAGATTATGCTTCAATTAAGTGAAAATAATGGACAGCTCCCCCAAAAAACTTCAAAAGAATGGGGGAAATACTGTAGTCGTGGGCCGCAGGTCATTGGGGCAATTTCTCAGGAACTTACTTACTTTGAAGCAAACCAAAAGTTAAAAAGGCAGGTGAAAGAAAGCAGGAAGCTAGTGGCGGACCAACTGCGTGGAGTTTCTGCAGTGATGGATGATTTCGCGAAAGAAATTCAAAGGGAAAGGAAGAATCATCATTTACACGAGGAATCCATTATGGAGGCCATTCAGGATTTTGGCCTGCATATCGGTTATGTGGAAATATACAGCCTTGAACAGGGAAGTGTTGATATAGAGATGAGTGTCCCATACTGCCAAGGCAGAGGGGAATGTGAGAAGTTGATTGCACCTATGCTTTCCGACATTTTAGGAGAAACGATTGTTGTCCATTCCGAAGAGTGTGCAACTTATCCAAACGGGCAATGTGAGGTGATATTTAGGTCAGCAAAAAAATTCACGGTCGAAACGGGTGTGGCTCATGCTGCCAAGGGGGGAGGGCTTGTTTCAGGAGATAGTTATACGACCATGGAAATTGGTTGCGGCAAATTTGCAATAGCCATTAGTGATGGGATGGGTAATGGGGAAAGGGCCCATTTTGAAAGCACCGAGACTTTGAAGCTGCTACAAAAATTTTTACAATCGGGAATAGAAGAAAAAATAGCCATTAAATCCGTAAACTCCGTATTATCCCTTCGCACGACCGATGAAATATTTTCAACTCTTGATCTGGCAATGATTGATCTTCAGGATGCAAAGGCTAAGTTTTTAAAAATATGTTCGATACCAAGTTTCATTAAAAGGGGGGATAAAATCATTAAAATTGAATCAAGTAACCTGCCGATGGGTATCATCCAGGATTTCGATGTTGATGTCGTATCCGAGGAGCTAAAGGCAGGGGATATTTTAATAATGATGAGTGATGGGGTATTCGATGGTCCCTCACATGTGGAAAATATCGAGTTCTGGCTTAAACGAAAAATCAAGGAAATGGAGACAGACGACCCACAGGAAATATCTGATTTAATATTAGAAGAGGTCATTCGAACAAAAGGGATCATAGATGATGATATGACAGTGGTAACCTCAAAAATTAAACATAATACACCGAAATGGGCATCCATCCCTGTTTCACCAAAACGGAAAAAGGCTCAGTAACGAGAAATCTTTCCATAAATTAAGATAAGGAGGTCTTCTACAAACGAGGTGTTATGTTGGCAGCTATGTAAAGAAATAGTTGGATAACTCTATGGATCCCCTGCAAAAGTGTATAAGAAATGTGACTTGGTAGTGCGTGTTTTTGGTGTATAAATTATCCCCTTTTAGTCAATTATGGTAATAGATTGAATGGAAGGGAGAGCCAAACATGAAAGCAGGAACATTAAGACAGGTTTTGCTTATTACCGACGGCTGTTCAAATCATGGTGAGGAGCCGGCTGCTATGGCTGCTTTAGCACGGGAGCAAGGCATAACCATCAATGTCATAGGTGTCATGGAAAATGATGTGATAGATGAAAAGGGACTTAAAGAAATTGAGAAGATTGCTGGTTCCGGGGGTGGTGTAAGCCAAATTGTTTATGCACAGCAGTTGTCACAAACCGTCCAAATGGTTACCCAAAAGGCAATGACTCAAACCATACAGGGAGTTATTAATCGTGAACTTCAACAAATATTAGGTGATTCAAGAACAATGGAAGATCTCCCTCCGGATAAACGGGGAGAAGTGATGGAGGTGGTTGATGAGCTTGGAGAAACTAGCAAGCTTGAAGTGTTAATTCTTGTCGATACAAGTGCGAGTATGAAACATAAGCTGCCAACTGTAAAAGAATCCTTATTAGATCTTTCCCTAAGTATGAATGCAAGAATGGGTGACAGCCGATTTTCCGTATTCGTATTTCCTGGGAAAAGAAATGATGTGGAAAAGTTGCTTGATTGGACCCCGAACCTTGAAGCTTTGACGGCAACTTTCCCTAAGCTTAGTACAGGTGGGCTCACTCCAACAGGGCCAGCAATTCGTGAAGCTCTATCTTATTTTAATAAAAAACGTTCATTGAGGGGATTGTTATCACATGATGATGAACAATACTTTGAGGAATCAATGTAAACTCCTGCCTGGCAGCTTAATCACTGGAAAGTGGAATAAAAACCGGTACAAAATTATCAAGGAATTGGGGTGTGGCGCTAACGGGATTGTCTATTTGGTGGAAAGTGAAAATCGTCATTATGCGCTTAAGCTCAGTGATAATGGGACGTCTATTATTTCAGAGATGAATATCCTAAAATCCTTTTCCAAGGTCCAGGGGTCTACCCTTGGGCCTTCCTTTTTGGAAGCGGACGACTTTATGGAAACAGGAAAGCAGCTACCTTTTTATGTTATGGAATATATCCATGGACACGATTTTTTGCGTTTTATTGAAAAAAAAGGATCATCGTGGATTGGTGTCTTAATGCTTCAGTTATTAACTAGTTTGTCAGCTTTGCATACAAATGGCTGGGTATTCGGTGATTTAAAACCTGAGAATTTAATAGTGACCTCTCCAGCCTACAAAGTCCGATGTGTAGATGTAGGTGGGACAACCTTGATTGGTAGATCTGTTAAAGAGTTCACCGAGTTCTTCGACAGAGGTTATTGGGGACTTGGGTCAAGAAAGGCTGATCCACAATATGATTTGTTCGCGGTAGCGATGATAATCATCAATTCTGCCTATCCTGCACGTTTTCACAAGAAAGGGGAGGGGTATAGGCAGCTTATCGACTTGATTAAGCAGAAAAAGGAATTACACCCATATAGAAAGATGCTAGATAAAGCACTACTCGGGAAGTATGATTCAGCATTACAAATGCGGGAGGACCTAGTTACTATGCTAAGTAATCAAAATCATTTAAAGAAAAAGCCCTCGAGTCAAGCTGCGACAAGGCAAGCTACAACGAGACAAGCAAGAAGGTCTCAGAATCATTCTAAAAAAATGAGGGGAGGTTTTTTTGAAACTTTTTTGCTGGTTGCCATAATATCGATACTCTATGTTCTTTACATATATGAACAGTTGTTATGATATAGTTAAATACGTTACCAACATGGAATATTTGAAACCATTTCATGTTTGAATCGTATAAAATAATACCTGTCCATAAAGAAGGAAGATTGTATGTTAAAGGAAAAAGTTCTTAAGACTATTTATAGAAACGAATTAATTGAGGAAAAGTCGAAGTTGCTCGTAGGTGTTTCTGGGGGTCCTGACTCATTGGTTCTTCTCCATTTTCTAAAGCAAGTTCAACCTCTTTTTCATTACGAGTTAACTGTAGCGAGTGTTGACCATATGTTCCGTGGCGAGGAATCCTACGAAGATTATAAGTATGTCGAACAAATATGTGAACAGTGGGGCATCGTTTTTGAAGGTAGAAGGATCGACGTACCAGCCTATATAGAACAGACAGGAGAAAGCTCCCAATTAACTTCAAGAAAGTTACGTTTTGCTTTCTATGAAGAAATGATGGCTAAACACCAAACCTCCACTCTTGTTTTAGGGCATCATGGAGATGATCAAATTGAAACGGTGCTCATGCGTTTAACAAGAGGGGCGACAGGTAAGGCCAGAGCGGGTATTCCTCTAAAGAGACCTTTTCATACCGGTTATCTTATAAGGCCCTTTCTTGAACTTACCAAAGACGAAATAATTGAATATGCGGGTATTCATAAACTTGAGCCAAGGTATGACCCGAGCAACGAAAAAGATGACTATGTAAGAAACCGTTTTAGACATGAAGTTCTTCCGTTTTTAAAGAAAGAAAATAGAAAGGTTCACGAACATTTTCAACGCTTTAGTGAAGAACTTTATGAAGATGAAGAGTTTTTTCTGAACCTTGTCTCAAGCAAAATGCCTGAGGTTTGGGCTCAACAGGAAAAAGATTATGCAGTAATTCAGATTGATAGGGTTCTGGCGATGCCTAAACCTTTACAAAGAAGAGCGATTCAACTAATATTAAACTATCTTTATTTGGAGAGACCTTCATCGCTTTCAGCATTACATATTGACCAACTTTTAGCTTTGTTTTTAAATCCTCAACCATCTGCAGAATTGCATCTTCCGGAGGGCCTTATTGCGGAAAAATCATATAAAACTTGTACCTTTAGATTTTTTCGGCAAGAAAGCCTAAAATATTCCCTTAAATTACAAATTCCCGGTGAGACTATTCTTCCGAATGGATATAAGATTAAAGCGCACTATATAAAAGAAGAAATTCCCGTTCTTAGAGGAAACTATTCTTTTATTCTTCCCGAATCTGCGGTTCAGTTTCCGCTTACAGTCCGAACTAGGAATGAAGGCGAACGGATGGCAGTTAAGGGATTGGGTGGAAGTAAAAAGTTGAAGGAGATTTTTATTAATGAAAAAATCCCGTTGCTAGAAAGAAATGTATGGCCGGTTATCATCGATCAGGTAGGAACAGTTATTTGGCTTCCTGGCTTGAAAAAATCGAATGTTGAACGGGATATAATTTCTGATGAAACATCTTTAATCTACTTAGAATATAAAAAAGTTTAATTCTTCATAGGGGGCAATTAATTACAATGACCATGCAAAATGACATTGAAAAAGTTTTAATAACTGAGGAAGAACTTCAAAAAAAAATCAGGGAACTTGGAGCACAGCTTGAAGCTGATTACCAAGGTAAGTTTCCGTTGGCTATCGGTGTGCTAAAAGGCGCCATGCCATTTATGTCAGATTTACTAAAACGTGTGGATACACACCTTGAAATGGACTTCATGGATGTTTCAAGCTACGGCAACTCCACTGTATCTTCTGGTGAAGTGAAAATCATTAAAGATCTTGATACATCAGTAGAAGGCCGTGATATTTTAATTATTGAAGACATTATCGACAGCGGTTTGACCCTGAGCTACCTTGCTGAACTTTTCCGTTATAGAAAAGCAAAATCAATTAAAATTGTTACCTTATTAGATAAGCCAACAGGCAGGAAAGCAGATATTACTCCGGACTATTTTGGATTTATCGTACCAGACGCATTTGTTGTCGGATACGGTCTTGATTTTGCAGAAAAATATCGTAATCTCCCGTATATTGGCATATTAAAGCCTGAAATTTACTCGAATTAATAGTACCTGTTTGTAAGAGAAGACCAGATAAAAACAGCGGTGTTAAATTATTGTAATTCATTAATTTTTTATGATAGTATTTACTATAGTTTGTTTACCCGTGGGAGGAGGTAAGGGATGAATCGGATCTTCCGTAATACCATATTTTATTTACTGATCTTTTTGGTCATCATTGGGATTGTAAGCATCTTTAATAATAACAATGAACCAACACAGAAAATGACCCAAGATGAATTCTATAAGCATTTGGAGAGTGGGGACGTTACATCACTAACGATGCAGCCCGAAAGCAGTGTGTTTGAAATCACAGGGAAGCTCAAAGGTTATGAGGAAAACAAATACTTTGTGACGTACGTGCCATTCAGTGAATATTCGCAGAGTCGAATTAATGATGCCGTAACTAAGTTAGGTAAAGACATCATCACTGTTGTACCTCCAGAAAAGACAAGTGGCTGGGTGACATTTTTCACTTCCATTATTCCATTTGTAATCATTTTTATCCTCTTCTTCTTTTTACTTAACCAAGCTCAAGGTGGCGGCGGTGGTCGCGTCATGAACTTCGGGAAAAGTAAGGCGAAATTGTATAATGATGATAAGAAAAAAGTACGCTTCAATGATGTTGCTGGAGCGGACGAAGAAAAGCAGGAACTTGTAGAGGTCGTTGAATTTTTAAAAGATCCTCGCAAATATGCCGAGCTCGGTGCCCGTATTCCAAAAGGAGTACTTTTAGTGGGACCTCCTGGTACAGGTAAAACTTTACTTGCCCGGGCAGTAGCTGGTGAAGCCGGTACTCCTTTCTTCTCAATCAGTGGTTCTGATTTCGTTGAAATGTTTGTAGGGGTCGGTGCATCACGTGTTCGTGATTTGTTTGAAAATGCTAAGAAAAATGCACCATGTATCATCTTTATTGATGAAATTGATGCAGTAGGACGTCAACGTGGCGCTGGTCTTGGTGGCGGACACGATGAACGTGAACAAACACTAAACCAATTACTTGTAGAAATGGACGGTTTCGGTGGAAATGAAGGTATCATTATTATCGCCGCGACAAACCGAGCTGATGTATTAGATCCGGCACTATTGCGCCCTGGACGTTTTGACCGTCAAATTACGGTTGGCCGCCCGGATGTTAAAGGCCGTGAAGAAGTACTGAAGGTCCATGCACGTAACAAGCCTTTAGCAGAGACTGTTGATTTAAAAGCAATAGCTCAGCGTACACCAGGATTTTCTGGTGCCGATCTTGAAAACTTACTAAATGAAGCAGCTCTTGTAGCAGCCCGTCAAGATAAGAAGAAGATCGACATGTCCGATTTGGATGAAGCCTCGGATCGCGTTATTGCCGGACCTGCTAAGAAAAACCGTGTTATTTCTAAGAAAGAACGGAATATTGTAGCATGGCATGAAGCAGGCCATACTATTATTGGATTGGTTCTTGATGATGCCGAAGTGGTTCATAAAGTTACGATTGTCCCTCGTGGTCAAGCTGGTGGATATGCAGTAATGCTTCCGAAAGAAGATCGTTTCTTCATGACGGAGCCTGAACTAAAAGATAAGATTGTTGGTCTTTTAGGTGGCCGGGTTTCCGAAGAAGTTACATTCGGTGAAGTGAGTACCGGAGCTCATAATGACTTCCAACGTGCAACAGGCATAGCTCGTAGCATGGTTATGGAATATGGTATGAGTAAGCTTGGACCTCTTCAATTCGGTAATTCACAAGGTCAGGTCTTCTTAGGCCGCGATTTCAATAATGATCAAAATTATTCAGATGCAATAGCATATGAAATTGATCTTGAAATTCAACGTATCATTAGAGAAGCGTACGAAAGATGTAAGAAAATTCTTACTGAAAATCGTGAAAAACTTGATTTGGTTGCCAAAACCTTGCTTGAAGTAGAAACACTTGATGCTGAACAAATCAAAGGTTTGTTCCATAACGGTAAATTGCCAGAACGGGATTATACCGCTCTGAATGGGAATTTAACTACTGATGAGAATGTCAAGGTGAACATCAATACGAAGAAGGAAGAAAAAGAAGCTCTTTTAGATCCATTGGATAAGAGAGGACCTGAGGACCTTGAAGTAACGGAGGAAGGATTGAATACTCCTCCAATCAAAGAAGGAACACCTCAAGATCAGCCGCTTTCCTTCCCGAACGAAGATGACAATAAAAAGTCTTAAGTTGACTAATTCAAAAGGGTATTTCCGCCTCGGAAATACCCTTTTCTTAACCCTTAAATAAATATGTGGGGATAAGAAAAATGGGGTTGGATTTTTTTACCTATGAAAAGTTTGACTAATAGCGTGGGAAATAACAGTGTGGTATGATGTGGGAGAATAATTTACCGGAGTGATGATTACGATGATTTTTGTATTGGATGTTGGGAATACGAATACTGTATTGGGCGTATACGATGAAGATATTTTAAAATATCATTGGCGAATTGAGACGAGCCGTAATAAGACAGAAGATGAGTATGGAATGGTCATAAAGTCTTTGCTACAACATGAAGGTCTTTCGTTTGATCAATTCGATGGCATCATCATTTCTTCAGTTGTACCACCAATTATGTTTGCGCTTGAACGCATGTGTAAAAAATACTTTGGTATAAAACCGCTTATAGTGGGACCTGGAATAAAAACTGGATTGAATATTAAATACGAAAATCCCCGTGAGGTGGGAGCGGACCGAATTGTTAATGCTGTTGCAGGCATTCAGGAATATGGAAGCCCTCTCATTATCGTGGATTTTGGCACGGCAACGACATATTGCTATATAAATGAGGATAAACAATACATGGGTGGAGCCATTGCCCCGGGTATTAACATTTCTACAGAAGCACTTTATTCAAAAGCAGCCAAGCTTCCAAGAATAGAAATTAATCGTCCTGATGGGATTATTGGGAAAAATACAGTATCCGCTATGCAGGCAGGCATTTTGTATGGGTATGTCGGGCAGGTAGAAGGAATCGTAAATCGAATTAAAGCACAAAGTAATCTAGAGCCAACGGTAATAGCTACTGGCGGACTAGCGACCTTAATTGCTAATGAGTCTACTGTGATTGACGTTGTTGAACCCTTTTTGACCTTAAAAGGATTGCAGCTGATTTATAAACGTAATCGTGAGCAAGTGAAGAAATAAAGAAGGAATCACAGCATGGAAGGAGCACAACAAATGAAGGATTATCTAATAAAGGCGTTAGGCTATGAAGGACAGGTTCGGGCATATGCTGTTTCAACAACGGATACCGTAGGAGAAGCTCAGCGACGCCATTATACATGGCCTACTGCTTCCGCAGCCCTTGGGCGTGCAATGACGGCAGGAGTGATGATGGGCGGCATGTTAAAAGGTGAAGAAAAGCTGACGATTAAAATCGAAGGCGGAGGTCCAATTGGATCAATTCTTGTCGACAGTAACGCAAAGGGCGAAGTTCGGGGATATGTGACACATCCTCAAACCCACTTTGACCTGAATAAACAAGGAAAGTTAGATGTCAGTAGAGCGGTTGGTACTGATGGATTGTTGACCGTTGTGAAAGATATTGGTCTACGTGATCACTTTTCAGGACAAGTACCGCTTGTATCGGGAGAATTAGGAGAAGACTTCACTTATTATTTTGTAACTTCCGAACAGGTGCCTTCTTCAGTGGGGGTTGGGGTTCTGGTGAATCCGGATAATTCGATACTTGCAGCAGGTGGATTTATCATTCAACTAATGCCTGGTACATCCGATGATACGATTTCTAAAATCGAGAGTCGACTAAGCACGATAACCCCTGTCTCTAAAATGATTCAAAATGGCCTGACTCCAGAGGAAATCCTAACGGAGATTTTAGGTGAGGGTAATGTGAAAATCTTAGAAAAAATGGATGTCGAGTTCTCCTGTCAATGTTCAAGGGAGAGAATTGCCAATGCATTGATTAGTCTTGGACAAAATGAGATTCGGGATATTATTGAGACAGAGGGACATGCAGAGGCACAATGCCATTTTTGTAATGAGACCTACCAGTTCTCGAAAGAAGACCTTGAGGAATTAGAAGCAGAAACCAAAAAATAATTGACGGGGGAAAAGGGTTTTGCCTAAACAAAAGCTTCGGGCAATTATTGCCGGCCTTGCCTTGTTGAACCTATTGACTATCGTTATCTTTGTCATAAAACCATTAATCATCTCAAAATCCGTTATTGGAGAAGAAACGGTTGCAAAGATTGGATCTACAGATATTTCCCGGGAAGCATGGATTAATGAACTCGAAAAGAGATACGGGGAAGATGTTCTTGAGGAAATGGTTGATAAAGAGGTAGTGAAACAAGCTGCAGAAAAATACAAAGTGAAAACTTCGGATGAAGAGGTTGATCGGGAACTTAAAATGATGAAAACGATGTATGGAACCGCCGGTCAGACTCTTAATAAAAGTACAGATCAATTGAGGCAGGAGATTCAATCGAGCCTCCTGCTTGAGAAGCTGCTTACCAAGGACGTTTCGGTTTCCGAAACGGCGATGCAGAAATATTATGATAACAATAAGGATATATACCGAATCCCTACTACGTATCATATTTCTCATATTACCTCGTCTACAAAAAAGCAAGCAGATCAAATCATTAATGAGTTGGAGAAAGGCGTTTCGTTTGCTGTTTTAGCAATGGAAAAGTCCCTTGATGAATTTACCGCCAATCAAGGGGGCGACTTGGGATATATATCGCAAGATAACGAGCAAGTTTCTAAGGAATATATTACAGCTGCAGAGAAATTAAAGGTAAATAAGTGGAGTGGTCCTGTAGAAACAGATGAAGGGTGGGCTGTTCTCTATTTGCATGAAAAAATAGAGGGCAATCAATATACGTATGATGAAGTTAAAGACCAAATTCACCGCCAAATAGCTCTTGAACAGATTCAGTCACCGGTTTCCGGAAAGATTTTTTGGGACGAATTAGATGTAGAATGGTTTTATGGATTGAAAGAACAGAAATAGGTCAATAGTTGCGAAAGAAAATTTAGAATATAGTAGATAATCATTGACAATGAACTATTAAAACTGGTAACTTTAAATTAATAAAACCAATAAACATACTCGGTATTTGGGTGATAAGGAGTGGAGAACATGGCACGTATAGCTAATTCTGTAATAGATTTAATTGGACAAACACCTATTGTAAAATTAAACAAGCTTCAAAATGAAAACAGTGCAGATATTTATTTGAAACTTGAGTATTTTAACCCGGGCAGTAGTGTAAAAGACCGAATCGCTCTTGCGATGATTGAAGCGGCAGAAAAAAGCGGAGACCTTAAACAAGGTGATACGATCATTGAACCTACAAGCGGAAACACTGGAATAGGGCTTGCAATGGTAGCTGCAGCAAAAGGATATAAATCTATCCTTGTTATGCCAGAAACAATGAGCTTGGAACGTCGTAACCTGCTTCGTGCTTATGGAGCAGAGTTAGTTCTTACACCTGGACCAGAAGGAATGAAAGGCGCAATTGCTAAGGCAACGGAGCTATCTAAAGAAAAAGGATACTTTATTCCACAGCAATTCGAAAACAAAGCAAATCCTGAAGTGCACCGTAACACTACTGGTCCTGAAATTGTAGAAGCTTTTGGTGACGATGGTCTGGATGCATTTATTGCAGGAATCGGTACTGGCGGAACAATTACAGGTGCGGGAGAAGTGCTGCGTGAAAAATACCCTGACATTAAAATCTACGCTGTTGAGCCTGCAGATTCTCCTGTATTATCTGGCGGGAAACCGGGGCCACATAAAATTCAAGGAATCGGCGCAGGCTTCATCCCAAGTATTTTAAATACTGATCTTTACGATGAAATCATACAAGTCGATACAGAGGAATCGTTTGATTACGCACGTCGTGCAGCCAAAGAGGAAGGGATCCTTGGTGGAATTTCTTCTGGTGGTGCCATCGCTGCGGCTATTAAAGTAGCTGATAAACTTGGAAAAGGCAAAAAGGTCCTTGCTATCATACCAAGTAATGGTGAACGTTACTTAAGTACACCGTTATATAACTTTGAGTAAGATTAACCATTAAACGAGAAGCAAAGTTCCTATAGGGGCTTTGCTTTCTTTTTTGTAGTAAAGACCAACAGATTTTTTCTATTTTCTAAGGTGCTTGCACTTTACCTATGTAAATAGGTAAACTCGTATATATAGATTTTTTTGATGAAGGAGAACGCTGGATGTCATTATCTGATACTTTAAAGATTACATGTGGTTCATTTGAATTGGATTACAGCAAGAAGACCTTAATTATGGGGATTTTAAATGTTACGCCAGATTCCTTTTCGGATGGCGGGAAATATAATCGGGTAGATGCTGCTTTGAAGCATGCTGAACAGATGGTTAAGGACGGAGCTGATGTTTTGGACATTGGCGGAGAGTCCACCCGTCCTAATTATGAGCGGATTTCGGATGAGGAAGAGATAGAGAGAGTAGCCCCTATTATTGAGGCTATCTCCCGTAATATTCAAGTTCCAATCTCAATCGATACATATAAGTCTCGGGTTGCAGAGGAAGCAGTAAAAGCAGGAGCGCATATATTAAATGATATCTGGGGGGCAAAGGCCGATACCATGATGGCAAGTGTTGCAGCAAAGTATCAGGTGCCGATTATTTTAATGCATAACCGGGAAAAAATGGATTATCGTCATTTTGTCCGGGATGTCCTTCAAGATTTGTTTGAAAGCATCACGATTGTAAAGAAAGTGGGAGTTCAGGATGAAAACATCATTCTTGACCCCGGCATAGGGTTTGCGAAAGACTTAAAGTTAAATTTGGAAATGATGAGGAATCTTGATAAGCTGGTATCATTAGGTTATCCTGTGCTTCTTGCGACATCAAGAAAGTCCATGATTGGACATGTTCTCGATTTGCCGCCTAGTGAGCGAGTGGAAGGTACGGCTGCCACAATCTGTAATGGAATTCAACAAGGCTGTCAAATGGTACGTGTTCATGACGTTAAGGAAATGGCACGCACTGCTAAGATGATGGATGCTCTTTTAGGAAAAGGTGATTTCAATGGATAAAATTTTTGTGAATAAAATGGAGTTTTATGGTTATCACGGTGTGTTTCCGGAAGAAACGAAGCTTGGGCAGCGGTTTAAAGTGGATTTGACTGTAGAGGCCGATTTAGCCAAGGCGGGGAAGAGTGATGAACTAGAGGACTCAATAAATTATGGAGAGTTATATGAAGTTTGTAAAGGAGTTGTTGAAGGGAAGCCGTTTAAGTTAGTGGAAGCCGTTGCCGAAGAGATTGCCTCAGAATTACTTAATAAGTTTTCTTCAATTGAGAAGTGCACCGTGAAAGTCTATAAACCAGATCCACCTATAGCAGGGCACTATGAATCGGTTGCTGTAGAAATTGTAAGAGGGCGCTGACGGTGGTAAATATTTCGTACCTTTCAATTGGATCGAATCTAGGAGATCGCCTAGTCACCATCCAAAGCGCTTTCCAATTATTAGCTGAAAACTCACGCATCGAGTTGGTTGCCTGCTCGTCTTTATACGAAACAGACCCAGTCGGATACGCTGATCAGGATTGTTTTTTAAACGCTGTTTTTAAAGTGAAAACGGATTTAAAACCAGAGGAGTTACTGCGAACTTGTATGCAGATTGAACAAGAATTAGGAAGAAAAAGGGAAGTTAGGTGGGGACCCCGTACTTTAGACCTTGACATTTTGTTATATAATCATGAAAATATTGAGACAGAGATTCTTTCAGTCCCACATCCTCGGATGCAAGAAAGAGCATTTGTGCTCGTGCCTTTAATGGAAGTGGACCCTGATATTAAACTTCCGCAAATGTATATACCTTTGAGCGGCCTGCTTGAACAGATTCCGGATAAAGAAGGAGTTCGATTATGGAAGGCGAAAAATGGGGAAGGCGTATTCGCGCTTTTCGAAAATTAAAGGGATTTACCCAAGAAGGGTTTGCGAAAGAAATTGGCGTTTCTGTTTCCTTACTAGGAGAAGTCGAAAGAGGGAACCGCAATCCTTCAGAGTCGTTTTTAATAGAAGTGGCGGATGTGCTCCGTGTTTCCATTGAGGAGCTTAGACCGCCTGAGGATAAATGAAAGAATGTTATAGGAGGCCACACCGTGTTAAAAATAGGCGATATTGAAATGAAGAATCCAGTAGTGCTTGCGCCGATGGCTGGAGTATGTAACTCAGCATTCCGTTTGACGGTCAAAGAATTTGGTGCTGGATTAGTCTGCGCGGAGATGGTCAGTGATAAGGGAATCGTTCTTCAAAATGCAAGAACGATGAATATGCTTTATATAGATGAAAGAGAGAAGCCGCTAAGCTTGCAAATCTTTGGTGGTGAAAAGAAATCATTGGTAGAAGCTGCACAGTTTGTAGATAAAAATACAAATGCCGACATCATTGATATAAATATGGGTTGCCCTGTTCCGAAGATCACCAAATGTGATGCTGGTGCAAAATGGTTACTAGACCCGAATAAAATTTATGAGATGGTTTCAGCGGTTGTTGATGCTGTTGAAAAGCCAGTTACTGTTAAAATGCGTATGGGCTGGGACGAGGAACATATCTTTGCTATTCAAAATGCTCAAGCTGTGGAACGTGCAGGTGGTAAAGCAGTTTCTCTCCATGGTAGAACTCGAGTTCAAATGTATGAAGGAAAAGCTAACTGGGATATCATTCGTGAAGTGAAAAAATCCATTAATATTCCCCTTATCGGGAACGGTGATGTGGAAACACCTCAGGAAGCGGAGAGAATGTTAAAAGAGACTGGTGTCGATGGAGTCATGATTGGCCGTGCAGCTCTAGGTAATCCTTGGATGATTTACCGTACTGTTAAATATTTAGAAACAGGACAACTGATGGATGAGCCTACAGTTCGTGAAAAAATGGATGTTTGCGTTCTTCACATGGATCGACTAATTGCATTGAAAAATGAAAATGTTGCTGTCCGTGAAATGCGCAAGCATGCTTCTTGGTACCTAAAGGGTGTTAAAGGGAATGCTAATGCTCGTAAAGGCATTAATGATTGTGAGACAAGAGAAGATGTTGTAAGCCTTCTTTATGGACTTGTTGATGATATTGAAGCGAAGCAACAGAATATACAAATGGTCTGATGTTTGACATTACCTTCCTGTTTTCCTATAATACGCTTATCTAAAACTGCCAGTAATCCTGGCAGTTTTTATATGTACATAAACAAGATTTTAAGATAAAAAGCTGTTGAATTCCTTTACTTTATGTAAGAATAAATACGTATGCAAAAGAAATCCTCAATAATTATATAAGTTTTTTATTAATAGAGATGGAGATGATTTTCGTGAGTCATGAAGAATTAAATGACCAACTGCAGGTAAGACGCGATAAAATGCAGGCCATGATTGATAATGGACAAGACCCTTTTGGGAGCAGGTTCGAACGTACCCATAACGCTCAAGAGATTGTGAGTGCATATGGTGAACTAGAGAAAGAAGAACTAGAGGAAAAAGAGATCGAGGTTACGATTGCAGGTCGTGTAATGACTAAACGTGGGAAAGGGAAAGCAGGATTTGCTCATATTCAGGATATCAGCGGTCAAATCCAAATCTACGTTCGTTTAGATAAAATTGGTGAAGATTCATACAAGTTATTCAACCAAACAGATCTTGGTGATATCGTAGGGATCACTGGTGTTATCTTTAAAACAAAAGTTGGAGAACTTTCTATTAAAGCTAATGACTTTGTGTTCCTTGCCAAAGCGCTTCGCCCGCTACCTGATAAATTTCATGGTCTAAAGGATGTCGAAGAACGTTATCGGAAACGTTATGTGGATTTAATTACAAATGAGGAAAGCAAAAACACCTTAATCATGCGCAGTCGAATTGTTCAGGCTATGAGACGTTATTTAGACGATCATGGATATCTGGAAGTGGAAACGCCGCTATTACACTCTGTTGCAGGTGGAGCTGCTGCGCGCCCTTTCCTTACTCATCATAATGCGCTTGATATGCCATTGAACTTGAGGATTGCTATTGAACTTCATCTAAAACGCCTGATTGTCGGTGGGTTAGAGAAAGTTTATGAAATCGGCCGTGTATTCAGAAATGAAGGTGTATCTACAAGACATAATCCAGAATTCACTCTAATTGAATTATATGAGGCCTATGCGGATTATAAGGATATTATGAGTCTGACAGAAAACCTGGTTGCTCATATTGCTCAAGAGGTTCTGGGTACAACAACCATTCAATATGGGGAATATGAGATAGAATTAAAACCAGAATGGAAACGACTTCACATGGTTGACGCTGTAAAAGAATACACAGGTGTAGACTTCTGGACTCACATGAGTAAGGAAGAGGCACAACAGCTTGCTAAAGACAATGGCATTGAAGTGAAGGAATCCATGGAGTTTGGACATATTGTAAATGAATTCTTTGAACAGAGGGTAGAAGACAAATTAATTCAACCTACGTTCATTTATGGACATCCGGTAGAAATTTCTCCATTAGCTAAGAAAAATCCGGAAGATTCCCGTTTTACTGATCGTTTTGAACTATTCATTGTGGGTAGAGAGCATGCAAATGCTTTCACGGAACTTAATGATCCTATTGATCAACGTCAACGCTTTGAAGCTCAATTAAAAGAGCGTGAGCAAGGTAATGATGAAGCTCATGAAATGGATGAGGATTTCTTGGAAGCCTTAGAATACGGCATGCCACCAACTGGTGGATTGGGAATTGGTGTTGACCGACTAGTTATGCTGTTAACCAATTCACCTTCAATCCGTGACGTCCTGTTATTCCCGTTAATGAGACATCGCTAATAATATATGAAGAGTAAAAAAGGAAACCGAGTTGGGCCTGAGGATCCATAGAGCATAGCTCTTGGTCCTCGGGCAGTCCAGTTCGGTTTTTGTTTTTTAATAATAATTTAACAGCTATTTATTGATTGAATTCTAAGGCATGAAAGAAAAACAATATTATCTCAAAAAAACTTTATAAAAGGTATTGCGCAGTTAACGTAATGATGTTATATTTATATCTGTTGTTACGAACGAGTTTCAAACGGATTACAAACTTTTAAAAAAAGTTTTAAAAAGTTGTTGACTCCAAGTAATGAAATGTGTTATTATAAATAAGCTGTTCCGAAAGACATTGCTCTTTGAAAACTGAACAAAACAAAGCGCCAACGTTAAATTTTAAGTGAGCACACACTATTAAAAAAGCAAAATGAGCAAGTCAAACATTTCTTCGGAGAGTTTGATCCTGGCTCAGGACGAACGCTGGCGGCGTGCCTAATACATGCAAGTCGAGCGAATCGATGGGAGCTTGCTCCCTGAGATTAGCGGCGGACGGGTGAGTAACACGTGGGCAACCTGCCTATAAGACTGGGA
>NZ_JBFUIB010000008.1:0-58558 GCF_056402095.1 Peribacillus sp. P4_C12 | reverse complement strand
GTATTGGTCACACCCCAGGCAGCCTTTTCATTATGACCGAGAATGATTCCCGGAATCCCGGCAAAAATAACACCGCTCACATTGACAGTCGGAGCCTCCAGGTGCATTTGATACCAAACAGACGGGGTGGCTAAGCCTAGATGGGGATCATCCGCCAAAATCGGCTGACCTGAATCTGTTTTCTTCCCCGAAACGACCCAATTATTGCTGCCGTTGAATTCATAAGGAATAACGGCCCCAGCAAAGCTTTTTTCAATATCAAGTTCGTCCTTGCTGATAATATAAGGAGCATCCTCTGGATAATTCGGGAATAAATCATACGCTTTTTCCTTTGAAAAAGTTTGCAGCAAATACTGTCTAAACGCTTGGTCTTCCCAATTCCCGCCCAAATCATAGGCCATATATTTTCCTATAGTGAGAGAATCAACAGGCGTCCAGGGTTCTGGCTCATAGCCAAGTAAAGTGAACTCTACCGGCCATTTTCCGTTCTCCTTCAATTCATCGATATAGAGATTTACCCCTTTGGCAAACACATCCAAGGCTTCTTTCCCTTCACTTGTATATTCTGCATAGGAGGATTCAGCAGCCCGCCTTAACCCCAGCGTTCGAAAATATTTATCATTTTTAACTGTCTTCTCACCAATCACTTCACTTAATCTACCTGAAGCCTGGCGCCTGCTTAAATCCATTTGAAATAAACGATCTTGGGCTTGAATATACCCTTGTGCTAAATACAAATCATGATTATTTTCTGCCTTGATATGCGGTACCCCACTGGAATCCCTCACTACTGTAACCGGTTGCAAAAGACCGGATAGCCATATTTCACCCTTGGTTTCCGGCAGTGAGCGCGATAGAAATACGTTTGCTACAATCAAGATAGACAGCAAAAGGAAAATCAGAATTCCTAAGCTCCATAGGACGCGTTTTCTCCACTTCCGTTTTGGTTTTTGCTGAGGTACGACAGCTTCCATTGCTACATCTCCCTTTCCCTTTAATGCTCTCTTTTTTTCTATTTTTCTACTTTAGTTATTCGCGTTTCTATCCATCTTTCCTACTGCCTTCCTAATTTTCTCTATTTTCCCTGTTATCTATCAAATATGAAAAGGAATCAACCATCATGTCAATTGGAATCACGATTTTTTAATGAGGAAAAGGAAATTCTTTTTCACACTGTCGAAAAAAGTCGCCCTGGGAATAAACAATAAAGAAACACACCGAAACAGAGTATCGGCGTGTTCATCATTATTTTGTAAGATATTCAATCGCATTGTCTACATCATCCGTATAATAAAGGGCCTTGTCAAAGTCATGGGCCGCCTTTGTCTCTGCAACCATGTATTCAATCGGGGATAGAAGACCAAAAAGCCTCTTCCATTTATGGTCTTTCTCCAGAAGCTTCCTTTCTCTTTTTATATCCACTGATTTGTATTCATTAATAATAAAACAAGGATCAGAAAATGTCGGGTACCGAAATCGTTCGTTCAAGGTTTGCAGTTTTTCTTCATCCCACTCTACCCTGATCAAATCCGATATGATTACTACATTTTCGACCGAATCGTGAATGCGTTTTATTAAAGCATCATATTCTTCATCTTGTAGCCCTTGATCCGTCATAATTCCTATACTGTACCAGTTTTTATTTGGATCCAGTTCATCCCTTTTCTTAAAAAGCACTAATTATCCACCGTCCCTTTATTTTACAGGCAGCTCTTGTTTTTGCGCTTTACTATATCCAATTTGTATTTTAACGCTTGCGCCCTGCTGCACTTCCAGTAGTACCCAACTCTCTTTGAATGTCCAATTATAAGGAAAAGAGGCAAGCACATAATCCGGCCATTTCATCTGGTCGATAAACTTCTATCCCCTTTGATCTTTTACTAAATTCGTTTCATTTTTTACTATAACATGTTGAAATATTGCCATGATGATAAAAAAATTTATTTTCACTTCAATCAATACAGGTAAAGTAAACCTAATTATTGATGCAGCATACAGGAACGGTAAGCAAAGCCAGTCAGTTCTATACCTCTGTTTATGGAATTTTTTTAAGCAGTACCATAAAAAAAGATACCCTCATTTTAAAAGGATACCTTCATTTCACCGGTTGAAGAGCCAGCCCTCTTTGCTTAAAGATATAATCCAGAGCCTGTCCGAATGATAGGAAGGATTTTACCTGATTAGCAAAATCAAGTTGGACAATTTGCCGAACAACATCTGGAGTATAACCGACAAACATCGTTTCCGTTCCCATCATCGACAGTGCTCCTACCAATTGATCAAGCAGCAAGAACATATTATTTTCCTTCGTAAAGGTAATGCCAGAGAAATCCAAGATCAAAACTTCTGCATGTAAATCTGCACATTTTTGGAGAACCGTCGATTGCATGGACTCCATTCTCCAATCATCCATACGGCCGATTAACGGTACGAGAAGCACGTCTTTGAAAATGGTTTGAACAATTGGTGTTGCCAATTCTTCCATAACTTCTTGATTTTCTTTAATTTTCTGCAATGATTCATTCGCCGCTGTGGCTATTTCTTTATAATAATTCACATAACTTATACTCACGCTATGAATGAACTGATCCAAGATTGCATCAATTATAGAACTTGCCTTTAACAAAATTTCAATGGAATAGTAGCGATTGCTTACTTCTTCTTCAATAAAACTCCAGAAAAGATTACGAACCAGCTGTATTTCCTCAATATGATTATCCAAGGGAATACCCATATCCACGATTTGCTTTCCAATCTCCATACCCGTTTTTTTCATACTTTCCATTGCTTGAGCTTTTCCATGAATTTACGCATCTGCATGAATTTGAATAAGCTGAGCCCGTACCTCTTTACTGGCTTCCAAATTAAAAGGAGATTCCTCTTCTTCAAACAACTCAATATGTTCCACTAAAATATATTTGAATTTCTCTATTTTCTCACCAATCAATTTTAGTTCTTCCATGTAGGCCTCCCACACAGGGCTTTTTTCACATTTTATCAAATTATAATTGAAAAAAGAAATAATATCCTAAAATTACCAATATGATAAAAGACGTTTACCTGAGTCTTCAAAAGGGTATTACGATATATGACATGGAGGGAATCCGATGAAAAAAAATCAACAAGACTATGAATCTGAAAACATGAGTGATTTAGTCGAACTCATAAATAGTAAAAACAACAAGCGTAGAATCTTAGATATACTTCAGCGCAATAAAAAGGACAAAAGTAAAACTAAGAAAAAAAAATAAAAAACCCAGTCCATTATGGTCTGGGTTTTTAAATAGATTGGATAAAAAGCCAAACTTTAAACGTATGAATGGTTGCATCTCATCTATTTCACCTTCTAATGTGCGTGGATGTTCAGCAATAGCACTAATCTCTTCAATGGCCGCCGATTGTTCCCCTGTAGCAGTAAAAGCGTGTCGCGTCGCTGCTTCTTCCACAATTTTTTCGAAATTGGTTCGAAATTCATCAAAGTAAAAAAAGCTGATTTTGTTAGTTAAACAAAATCAGCTTTACCGTTATTTTATGTATTCTGTGTGATTGACGAGCACTACCTTTTTCTTCGAATTTCCTTTACTTGTTTCCCATCAGAAGTAATATAGACTGTTTCATCAATTTTATATGTTAAATAACGGTCACAATCAATTTCCAACGTTTTCCCATTGTTGAATTTCATTGCGCAATTGGATCCCTCTTCGGTTTCCGTCACATCAATGACTTCGTTCGTCTTAAAACCGACCGCCTTGCCATCGGAAAAATGTGGGTAGTATTTTTCTACAATCTCTACCTTTTCCAAACGACTTGGACTTGTTAAGTATACAACGAATAATATAATTAAAACGGCTACTAAGCCAATGAGAATTACAGCTTTTTGTTTCACTCTATCCACTACCCTCTTCTCTTATCAATCTATTATTCTTTATCCGTTTTCACTAGATTATATTCAGAAATTCGGCAAATATGATAGAAAAGATACTTTTATTGAGCGATTTTCACCTTTTCAACCATCATGGCACACACGGCAGCGAGAATGATTAGGATCGATACAGCTGAAATGACCCCGCTCCAGCCGAACTTCATCAGAAATAGTCCACCCGATGCCCCTACGACACTAGACCCTGCATAGTAAAACAAAAGGTATAAAGAGGAGGCTTGTGCCTTCTCACTTTTTTTAGCTAACCTTCCGACCCAACTGCTCGCAATTGAATGAGCTCCAAAAAAACCAAATGTAAAAAGTGCCAGGCCCATTATTTTTAATATAAGTGGGCCTAATAAGGTTAAAAGGGCACCCATTAACATGATGGCTATTCCGGAAAGTAGAACGAGCCTTCGACTAAATTGATCCGCCAGCTTTCCCATCCACGTTGAACTAAATGTCCCGACGAGATAGATGATAAAAATGAAACCAATCAATGTCTGTGATAAATGATACGGCGGTCCCATTAATGGTATACCTACAAAGTTATAAACAGTCACAAACGAGCCCATTAATAAGAATGCCATGCCGAATAAGAGTACTAGTCTAGTATTCCTTAAGTTGTTTATAAGTGAATTTTTAATTCTCGACAACGATATTTTATTGCGAACAGCATGCTGTGAAGGAGGAAGCATCCACCAAAAGGCTAGACTAATAATCAAACTCAAAGCCCCAAGACTACCTATCGCTATATTCCATGAGAAGTGATCAGTCAGCACTCCTACAATGAGCCTGCCCGCCAGTCCGCCGATACTCGAACCGCTCACGTAGATTCCCATCACATAGCCCAGACTTTTCGGATGAAATTCTTCACTGATATAGGCCATTGCTATCGCGGGGAAACCTGCTAGCACCGCTCCTTGAACCGCTCTGATTGCGATCAAGATGTATAGGTCGTCTTGAATAAAGCTGACACAAATAGATAACAATGCAGACAATGTGAGCGCTGTACCCATTATCTTTTTCCTATCGATATTTTCAGAGAAAAAGGAAACAAGCAATAAACAAATAGCAAGCGTCCCTGTAGCGAAAGATAGTGTCAGGCTTGCCACCGCTGGAGAGACTCCGAATTGTTTTGCGAATACCGGAATGACTGGTTGAGTACTATATAAATCGGCAAATGTTACAAAGCTTCCAAGAAATAAAGCCAAGATTGTCTTTCTGAATGATTTACCAGCAGGCTCAATATAATTCACTGTTGTTCAAACCTTTCAATATTAAACTTTCTCTTATGTTAATACTATCTGCCTGAGTTGTCTATTTCGCCATAAGTTGTTGAACGGAAAGATTTTAGATTCAAAAAAAAAACCCTTCACCGCAAGAGCGAAGGGTTTTCTTAAATCATTAATTTGATTGCTTCTCATTCCGCTCATTTTTTGTAAGCAACCAGTATACCGGCATACCCACGATCACAATAATTACCGAGTAAAGAGCATCTAACGGTGTATCAATTAATGTGCTCACAACAATATAAACTGCACCAGCAATCGCTATAATAGGAACTAGCGGATAAAAAGGTACTTTATACGTTTTTGCATCCGGGTCTTTTTTGCGTAAGATGAAGACCGCAAAGAAGGCAAGCCCATAAAAACTAAAGACAGAGAATATTGCCATATTGGTAAGTTTGTCGGGATTTGTTACGACCATCATGATAATTGCGATGACCACTTGTAAAATGGTTGCATTAATAGGTGTTTTAAACTTGGGAGATATTTTACTGATTTGTTTATGACCAGGCATCATTTTATTATCCGCCATTGCTAGTGTTATACGCGGAAAGGTTAGAAGTTTCCCGTTCAAACAACCGAAAATTGAAACCAATATTCCGATCGCTATTAATTTCCCACCCAATTCTCCAAAAAGAAGTGTGGCCGCAACGTTTGCTGCATTTGTTCCATTAGCTATAATTCCCTCTGCACCCAATACATGAAGCATAGCAAGGTTTACAGCTAAGTAGGCAACCATGACCACAAGAATTCCCGTAATAATCGCTCGTGGCAAATTTTTCTGTGGATTTTTCATTTCGCCTGCCATGAAGCCGACATTCATCCAGCCGTCATATGCCCAAAGTGTAGCCAAAATGGCACCGGCCATACTGATTTTCATTGAACTTTCACTATCTATATTGAATACAGGCATCTCACCTTGTGCAATTCCGAATACTGCAATGAAAATAATCGGAATCAATTTACCAACCGTCGATAATGCTTGTATCATACCGCCGTATTTCGTCCCTAACAGATTCATACCGGCTAAAAATACAATCGTTAGAATTCCTATAAACAATGTATAATCCGTAGAGATATTAAATAGCCCTACCACTAACAACCCAAAATATAAACTGAGTGCGCCCATAACTGCAGGACCATATACTAATGTTTGAACCCAGCCGCACAGAAATCCCCATACTTTTCCGTACACTTCCTCTAAATAGACATATAAACCACCCGTTTTAGGAATGCGTGTACTTACTTCAGCAATTGTCAATCCGCTAGCTAGTGTAATTAAACCACCAATCAACCAAGCTAATAAAGCCATTGTTGAATTACCACTTAACTCAAGCACGTCACCAGGCTTCATGAAAATACCAGAGCCGATAACTGTCCCAACTACAATAGATGTTCCAACCCAAAAGCCAATCGTTTTCTTCAATTGGTCATTCCCCATGATGTCCTCCCGACGTGTACACATGTACTTATTTTATACTAAAATTATATCATAAAAATTATTCGGGAATAGTTTATGCAATAGTTGGAATATTACATCATCGTCTGGAACTGTTGGTATTCCTGCACTGAGAGCGTTTTATTAAAATTTATTTATTTTTTTCTAATTCTGAATTAGACACCTTAAAACCGAATATTTTTTAAACATTTAGGAATTAAACGATTATTTATCGACTAATTACGAATTAAAAATTATTTTATTATAAAATCGTTCGCTACATTTAAAGAAAACTTTCTGTATTATTTTAAAAAAACACAAAAAAACCACCCCTTATAAAAGGGATGGATGTGATATTCCTTAAGCATTAAGTTGGTATTACCAAAAAATAAACATAAGCACAACTGCCACGACAATCCGATAGATGGCAAAAGGAGTCAATTTAACTTTATTGATTAAAACCAAGAAAAAGCGGATACAGAATAACGCAAAAATAAATGCGCTGATAAAGCCTGCGATAAAAAATGGCAGAACTTCGGGTGTGAAAATATCCCAATATTTTATAATTTTCAACAAACTGGCACCAGCCATGATTGGAACTGCCATGATAAAAGTGAAATCAGAAGCCGCCCGGTAGCTCATACCTAAAAGCACACCACCTGATATCGTTGAACCTGAGCGGGAAAATCCCGGCCATAGGGACAAACATTGAATTAACCCGACCCCAAGGGCTTGTTTATAAGTAATTTGATCAACCGTTTCTGCAGTCACCTTCGGACGGAATTTATCCGCAGCAATCATCAAAAATGCGCCCAAAATTAATCCAACGATAACCGTCTTCATTGTAAATAAATTTTCATCAATATAATCTTCAAACAATAAACCTAATACGGCAGCAGGTAACAAACCGACGATTATCTGCAATAGGTTGAGCTTTTGTCCCCCTGGAGCAGATGGGTTTTTCATTTTCCTTAAACCAAGCAAGTCCATGAATCGACCCCAGAAGAGAACGACTACAGCAAGAATCGATCCAAGCTGGATTACAACTTTAAATGCATTGGCCACTTCACTTCCAAAAAGCTCGTTCGATTTCAGCCATATGTCATCAACAATAATCATATGCCCTGTAGATGATACAGGAGCAAATTCAGTTAATCCTTCTACTAGTCCAAGGATAACCGCTACAAAGATTTCCCACATATTCATTATTTTCACCTCATAATTCGCACACCTATTTATGGAAATACCATTAGTATTGTACTAGTTGTTTAATATATTGTCTATTAAACATTGCTGAAAGAAATTTGGGGTACATGTATGATAGGTATAAAGATAAACTCTAAAAGGAGTGATGAACTTGAAAAACATCCAAATTTTCGCCCATAGAGGGTCCAAAGGAACACATCCTGAAAATACTATGGCCGCTTTTAAAGAGGCAGCACGAATCGGGGCTGAGGGAATTGAGTTTGACGTCCATCTTAGTTCAGATGGAGAAATGATCGTTATCCATGACGAAACACTTGACCGAACTACTTCTCTTTTAGGTTATGTAAAAGATTGTTCAGCACAAAAATTGAAAACAGCAGATGCCGGGAGCAAATTTTCCAAGGAATTCCTTGGGGAGCGGATTCCTTTTTTAATGGAGGTTTTCGACTGGGCAAGGGGAAATTCTTTATTGATGAATATCGAAATCAAAACGGATAAACTCGCTTACGAAGGAATTGAACAGAAGATCATTGATTTAATTCGGAAATATCGAATGGAAGATCGGGTGATCCTCTCTTCCTTCAACCATCAATCCATTGAAAAAGTGAAGATGCTTGCCCCAGAACTTGAACGTGCATTATTGTTCGAGGGACTTCCTGAAAACTTCGAAGAAATCTTACATGATAAAAAAGAATCGGGTTTTCATCCAGATAAAAATAGCCTGACTCCAGCAATTAGTGAAAAAGCGAAAAAACTTGGATATAAAATCCGCCCTTGGGTAGCCAATAATAAAGCTGACATTATCAGGCTCGCTGAAATGGATGTCGATGTGATTATGACGGACTTTCCTGAAAAGGCAATCAAGATCTTAAAAGCTTGGCAAACAAGCGACTAAAATAATGCGAAAGAGAAGGAGGACGATGCTCCTTCTCTTCCTAATCCATTTTTATTCAGTTAATTAACGAGAATATCCGCCTAATTGTTGTTCAGCCATTTGCACTAAACGTTTTGTAATTTCTCCACCAACAGATCCGTTAGCACGAGCAGTAGTGTCGGCACCTAAGTTTACGCCAAATTCACTAGCGATTTCATTCTTCATTTGTTGTAGAGCTTGCTCTGCACCAGCTACTACTAGTTGATTGCTGCTATTGTTGTTTGCCATGTGTTTTTCACCTCCTACTAATATTAATTAGCATTTTAAGCTTAAATTATTATTGCCAATTTATTGAATTATTTTATCTTTACGTTCCCTTCAATCCAAAGCTCTTTATCATGAATTTCTTTTTAGTCTCATAAACTGTTAGGAAACTTTCAGTAGGAGGGAAAAGAATTGCAAATTCATGTGGTTAGGCCAGGCCAGACGTTATTTGGCATCGCCCAGACGTATAGCGTAAGCGTTGACCGGCTCGTGGAAACAAATAAGATCCCTAACCCAAATAATCTTGTTACGGGGCAGGCCCTTGTCATTCCAATTGTCGGCAGTTATTATTTCGTGCAATCCGGCGATAGTTTATCTTCGATATCTAAAAAAGTTGGTGTCCCTGTTCAAGAATTGGCAAATATAAATGGTATTTCCGAAAATCAATCTTTATCCGTTGGATACCGTCTCTACATTCCTGCACGAAAGAAAAGGACAGCTGAATTTAATGGCTATGTCGAGCCACGTGGCACGACCGTCGCACCGGCCCTTGAGACAGCTGCAAGGGAAGCTGCGCCCTATTTAACCTATTTAGCTCCTTTCAGCTTTCAGGCGCTTCGTGACGGCTCCTTAAAGGAGCCATTGCTCAACAACTTTCCTACCATTGCCAAAGAAAATAAAAATGTATTAATGATGGTAATCACGAATCAGGAAAATGACCAATTCAGCGATGAGCTCGGGCAAATCATCTTAACGAATACTTCCATTCAGAATAAGTTCCTGAACAACATCGTTGCAACTGCGAAAAAATATGGTTTCCGGGATATCCACTTTGACTTTGAGTTTTTACGGCCGTCTGATAAAGAAGCCTATAATCAATTTCTCCGAAAAGCCAAGGAACGTTTCAAAAAAGAAGGATGGTTCATATCAACTGCGCTAGCTCCGAAAACAAGTGCAGAGCAAAAAGGACGCTGGTATGAAGCGCATGACTATAAAGCGCATGGTGAAATTGTCGACTTTGTTATCATCATGACATATGAATGGGGATATAGCGGCGGGCCCCCAATGGCTGTATCACCAATAGGCCCTGTCCGCGATGTTCTCGAATATGCCATCACGGATATTCCAGCCAACAAAATCCTGATGGGGCAAAATCTTTATGGCTATGATTGGACATTGCCCTTTGTGCAGGGTTCCATTGCCAAGGCCATCAGTCCACAGCAGGCCATCCAGATTGCAGCAACCAATAACGTATCAATCGAGTATGATGAAAAAGCGCAGGCTCCTCATTTTAGATATACAGACGTTGAGGATAAACAGCATGAGGTCTGGTTTGAAGATGCCCGATCTATTCAGGCAAAGTTTGATTTAATCAAAGAATTGAATCTAAGAGGTATGAGTTATTGGAAGCTCGGTCTAGCCTTCCCTCAAAACTGGCTTCTTATAAGCGATAACTTTAACGTACGAAGAAGGGTTTGAATCGCCAATAGTAAAACTTTCAGGAATATCGCGGAAAGTGCTTGCATATAATCTAACATCGAGCATAAAGTCCAGTTCCAGGATACGTGACTCATCTATAAAAGCCTTCCGTCGTTTAACGGAAGGCTTTTATCATTTTTCCTCCTTAATCACCTGCTGAAGCTTAGGTTTTTTACCTTTTTGATATCAGTCTCGACAAAATCAAGGAATCCATCAAGAAATTTTTTAGTTTGCATTATGAACCCTTGATCTAGAAGGTACTTTGGATCCGATGTCGACATATATAAATGAATTGGATACCTGTTCCATCCACATACACAATCGAATCATCCAGCTCGTTACCTATCACTTAACGCTTTTTATTTACTATTATCAAAAAACTTCATAATACCCAGGTTTTCACCCTCAGATTCTTCTATACTCCTTGTTACTATAATGACAATTTTTTTTTCATGAGAGGACTCATTCAAAATTTGTCCAGCCAAGCCTTATGAGCAAAACCTTTTTTGTCCATACTAAAAAGGACAGCTCGGGGGTGTGAAAAAACATGATTCGAATCAAACCATTCAATACCGTCTTTCCAAGAATTCCGCGTTTTATTAGATTGCTTACTATCATCGCGCTATTTTTACTCTCATTTGGTATTCTGATTCATCTAGTTGAGCCACGGAATTTCCCTACCCTACTTGATGGCATCTATTGGGCAATCGTAACTATGTCAACGGTAGGGTATGGAGATTACACTCCAATGACGAATATTGGAAAGATCATTGGAATATTTCTCATTTTGTCAGGTGCCGGCCTAGTCACTTCTTATTTTGCTTACATTGCTAAAATGTCTATCTCCACTGAACAGCAATATCTAACCGGGAAAAAGGAATTCTCTAGTGGAGGACATATTATCATCGTTGGCTGGAATGGCCGTTCTAAAAGAATCATCAGTGACATTCATGATAGTAAGCATCATCAAGCCATTGTCCTGATAGATGATACGTTACAAAAGCACCCGCTACCCAGAACAAATATCCACTTTGTACAAGGAAAAGCAACCTTAGATTCCGTTTTGCAACAAGCTAATATAAAACAAGCCATACGAGTTCTTATCACTGCTGATCTAAAGCAAAACGAACTTCAAACGGACATGTTCTCGATTTTAACCTTACTTGCGGTCAAAGGACTAAATCCGAATGTGTATTGTCTTGTGGAAATTTTAACGCAGGAACAAAAGGAAAATGCATTACGAGCTGGTGCAGATCGTATCGTAGAAACGAATAAGTTTGCGAGTGAATATATGCAGGATTGTTTATCGAAAGGAATGGAAGGAGAGTTTGAAGAGAAAATAGAAAAGTGGAGTTTGAACATTAAACAGCTGCCCACTCATATCGAATGGACAGGTTTGTCGTTCAAACAATTGAGCGGTAAGTTATTTGATAAAAACATTTTATTAGTCGGTATCATTTCAGGAGGCGAGACAATTATCAAGCCCCCTGCAGATATAATCATTCATCATAATGACACCCTACTAATCCTTGAAGATTAATGTATTAAAAGCTTTTCCAAATCATGGACTAGTGATTTTCCGTATGAGATATAGTTCTCCGGAAACTCCGCATCTGGATTTTCCGGTTCAGCAAACTGATTGAAGGAGGCTGCAATGTTACCTATATTTCCTTCATCGTCAGTACCATCCTCGTACTTATGAGCTAACAAAAACGGTTGTAAAAGTTCTACCATCACCCCATCCGTATCAAGAGACCCATCAACAGCCTTGAAAGGAATTCTTAAAAATTGATAACCATCACTGTCATCCATTTTATAATCAAAAGATCCATGGTCATAGTCCCAGCCTCCGCCTATCACATAGCCTTCTGGTTTTAACTTCGTCTCCAGATCAAATAAACCGAATGTTTTCCCTTCCAACTCAGAAGATATTTTAATCATTGTAAAAACCTCTTTCGCTAATTTTTTATTAGCATAACCAAAAAGCCTTTAAAAAAACCTGGGGATTACTACTATTCCTCCCTCGTTTGAGCATAGAGGAGATTAGCTTTGTCACTGATTTCCAAGCTATCCCCACTCTTTTTCGTAGTCTCTTCACCTTTATTGCTTCTTTTGTCTCGTCCATTTGCAATTGCTGTATTTGTCTCAATTTGCTGCATTTCTTGTTGCAGCTGCTGGACCTCATTGCTTCAGCCATTTCATCCGATAGGTAAGCTTCCTGAATATCTGCCTAGAGCTCACTCCTCTGTTTCTCAAGCACTTTGTTGGCACTTGCCAAGCTACCCGTAGCAGAACTTGTAGAACCTGGGTAACTGGAATTCGATGATACTTGCATCAATAATCCCTCACTTCTATTTTAATATTTTGATTACCATTATCAGGGATGTATTTTAACTTCCCCTTGATTTACATTTACTAAAATTAGATAAAAACAAAAAAGGTATCAGCTTGGACAGTGTTATCCAGCTTGATACCTTTTTTAATAATGATTATAGGCGCTGTTCGAGCTCCTCTTTTTTCTTTTCATAACCTGGTTTACCTAGAAGGGCAAACATGTTCACCTTATACGCTTCCACTCCAGGCTGATCAAATGGATTGACTCCTAGTAGGTAACCGCTCATCGCACAAGCTTTCTCGAAGAAATATACGAGATAGCCAAATGTATACGCATCTAGCTGCGGCACCGATAAAATCAGATTTGGAACACCACCGTCTGTATGAGCTAACAGCGTACCTTCGAAAGCTTTATTATTGACAAATTGCACCGTTTCTCCCGCCAAATAATTCAAACCATCCAAGTCATTGTCCGCTTCCTCAATTAAAATTTCATGACGGGCTTTTTCCACTTTGATGACCGTTTCAAAAAGATCGCGGCGTCCTTCCTGAACATACTGTCCTAATGAATGCAGGTCAGTTGAAAAGTTGGCGGATGCAGGGAAAATTCCTTTTTGGTCTTTCCCTTCACTCTCTCCGAATAACTGCTTCCACCACTCGGAAAAGTACTGAAGTCCAGGCTCATAGTTTATCAGCATTTCAATAGTCTTACCTTTATTGTATAGAACGTTGCGGACCACTGCATATTGGTATGCCTGATTATCAGCTAGCTCAGAAGAACTGAAGTCCACTCTTGCATGTTCGGCACCCTCCATGATTTGGTCGATATCTGCACCGCTCACTGCAATTGGAAGCAACCCTACTGCTGTTAATACTGAATAACGGCCACCAACATCGTCAGGAATAACGAAGGTTTGGAAGCCCTCTTCAGTTGCTACCGTTTTTAAAGCGCCCTTTTCTTTATCAGTGGTCGCATAAATCCGGCCTTTCGCTTCTTCGACACCATATTTTTGTTCGAGCAGTTTCCGGAAAATTCGGAACGCAAGAGCAGGTTCAGTTGTCGTGCCCGATTTTGAAATTACATTGATTGAGAAATCCTTATCCGCCAATAAATCCATAACATCTTGCATATATGTAGAGCTGATATTGTTACCGACAAATATAATTTGTGGTGTATTTCTTTTATCCGAAGGCAAAAGATTATAAAAACTATGTTGAAGCATCTCAATGGCAGCACGTGCCCCTAAGTAGGATCCGCCAATTCCGATAACCAATAACACATCTGAATCATCTTTTATTTTAGCGGCAGCTTTTTTAATCCTTGAGAATTCTTCCTTATCATAATTAGCAGGTAAATCAATCCAGCCAAGATACTCATTGCCCGCCCCTGTCTGTTCATGCAGAGAATGGTGTGCCACTTTTACAGCATCCTGTAAATAAGTCATTTCATGCTTTCCAAAAAACGGTAGAGCCTTTGAATAATCGAAATGTAAATGGGCCAAGCCAATTCCTCCTCTAATTTAAAGTTTCTCTTTCACTTTATCTGATGTATTAATCATAATCAAGAAATCGATAAAGTAAACATCAGATTATACCCTTGTTCAAGAAGTTCTCTCACCTTTTGTGGTGGGAGAACTCAGCTTTATAACTCGAATTATAACGATGCCCGTAAAATGGCATGAACATCTTCGCGATTCAACACTTTAAATTGGCCAAAATCTCCTCTGCTCATGGCTTTATCAGCCATGATCTCTAACTGCGAGTCGTCGATACCATAATCCGCAAGACGTGTCGGCGCCCCTAAGCTGCTCCAAAATGTACGAAGTCGTTCAATGCCCTCAAGCGCAGCTTCCTCATCCGTTTTACCTTTCGGATCTACATTAAATACGCGGACTGCAACCTGCTTGAAACGGTTGACATTTTCATGGAGCACATGTTTCATCCAATTTGGAAATAAGATAGCCAATCCTCCAGCATGGGGGATATCATATACCGCCGAAACTGCGTGTTCAATATTATGTGTAGCCCAATCACCGTTGTAACCAACCCCTAGAGATCCATTTAAGGCAAGGGTTCCCGCATATAATACCGTAGCCCGATGCTCATAATTCTCCAGGTCTTCCAATAGTTTTGGAGCCGTTTCGATGACCGTCAACAAGAGAGATTCACAAAAACGGTCCTGAAGAGGTGCATGGGTTTCTGGATGAAAATATGATTCAAACACATGTGACATCATATCAACCATCCCGTAGACCGTTTGATTTTTTGGAACTGAAAAAGTATTTACGGGATCTAAAATGGAGAATTGCGGATAAACTAAAGGACTTCCCCATCCGTATTTCTCTTTCGTTTCCCAATTTGTTATGACAGAACCTGGATTTGCTTCAGAACCAGTTGCAGCTAAAGTCAGCACTGTTCCAAACGGAAGGGCTTCATTCACTGGTGCCTTTTTAATTACGAGATCCCATGGGTCTCCCTTATATTTCGCACCTGCAACAATGGCCTTTGTAGCGTCAATAACGCTTCCTCCGCCAACTGCAAGTACAAAGTCGATTTGATGCTCTTTACAAAGCTCCACACCTTTACGGACTGTAGAAATGCGTGGATTCGGTTCAACTCCGGCAAGTTCATGTACTTCCGCATTAATCTCCCCTAATGCTGTGATTACCTTATCATACAGACCATTTTTCTTTATACTTCCACCGCCGTATACAAGTAACACTTTATCACCAAAGGGTGGAATTTCTGCTTTTAGACTTTCAAGCTGATTTTTCCCAAAAATTAATTTAGTAGGATTTTTATAAGTAAAATTCTCCAATGCATTCTCTCCTTTTATGACACATTGTCCTCTTTTTCAGGCCACGATATCCACCTCTTGGGCAATGGTGAGTTTTTTCTTTTCTTCATTATGCCGAAAGTTCCATATAAATACAAAGTATCCGTTCGGAAGTTTTGTCCGGATGTATATTTGCATGGTGAAAAAGCATGATAAATAAAGAACTACCTTATTAAAAAAGGAGGCTGTACAATGAGTGGAATACAAAGAACTGCACTTGTTTTTACAATTATCGGTGCCTTGAATTGGGGATTAATCGGGTTTTTCCAATTCGATTTAGTTGCTTCTATCTTCGGCGGACAAGATGCTGCATTGGCCCGTATCGTTTATGGAATAGTAGGAATTTCCGGTCTTATTAACCTTGGTCTTCTCTTCAAACCAAGTCCTGAAGTTTCAAGAGAGCCTGAAGCTAAACCAACTCGTTGAAAGTCTTAAGTCTATAGATAATTTGTTTGTCCTATAAACAAAGCCGGTCCATGATAACCTCATGCCCCGGCTTTATTTTAATTAATACTTTTTTTCAATGCGTAATCAATTTCTGGCTTATCAATTACATCGGAGGTACAAATCGAATGATGTTTTCGCATTTTCTTACAGCTTTACAGAGTTTATATCCGGCTTCAATTCTTCTTCAATCACAAGCAAACATTTTCCACCTAACTTAATTTATCAGCAATAAAAACCAGAGGAATTCATCTCTATATTCCGTATTGGAGAGCGACATGGCTGTCGTCGTCCGACCATGAAAGTTCCCGATAGAGGCAATTATTTTCACCGTTCAAACAGAGATAACCCGCACTTTGGCGAGTTGATGGTTTGAGTATGAAGGGTCGAAATGCTATATGAAATATAATGCTAATAAGCACAAAAAAACCGACTGATCAAATGATCTGTCGGTTAAAAAAATTATTTTTTGATTAGGTCTTCGCGTTGAGATTGCTCAATCCAAGCTTGAAGTTTGTCTTTCAAAGAGTTGAAGCCTTCAGTAGATTCGATGTGAGATGTTGCTTTAACAGATGCTTGGCGTTTTTTCGGAGCTTTTTTCGGAGCTTCAGTACGCTCAGGAGCTTCTTCTGTTGCGCGGATCGATAAGCCAATTTTTCCAGCACCTGAATCGATAGAAAGCACTTTAACTTTTACTTCATCGCCCACTTTTAAATGTTCGTTAATATCTTTTACGAATCCGTGAGTAATTTCAGAAATATGAACTAAACCTTGAGTTGAATCATCTAGAGCAACAAATGCACCGTATGGTTGAATACCAGTTACTTTGCCAGTAACTACCGCACCAATTTCGAATTTTTCAGACATGGTAACACTCCTATTTTATATATATTTTTTCGTCTTTTCACGCAATAAAAAATTATATCACATAATTGGAAAATAATCAAAGTTAAGTATATCATACTTTTTAGGTTTTTACTCAATAAAAATGTTTGTTTTTTGGAAATACTTATTATTATAAGATTGTTATTTATAACTTAACCTAAAAATATGCAATTAAACATGATTTCCTTTAACATATTCACTTATTTTTCTAAAGATTGTAATTTTAAAACACTACCTAGTGTTGAAGAGTTTGGTATTTCTTGATTCGCTACATCGTACCAATCATGATTATCCCCGTGTTTCTCAAGTCGATAAATCTAATGTAACATCCCAAATACGCCGCTTCGATATTTTCTCGATGTGGCGTTTTTTCACAAAACATACATATTCATTCACTTTACTTATACTATAATATGGTAAAATAATCATATAAAGAATATTTCCTGATAAAGGAGTGCTTGACAATGTCAAATATCGCGAAGAACATCCGTCAGTACCGAGAAGATCATAACCTCACTCAACAGGAACTGGCTTTAAAATTACGTATTGGCACCAAGAAAATTGAAATGTATGAATCAGGTGAGTCAGTCCCTGATACACAAACCATTTTGCGGCTTTCTACCGTTCTTGATATTCCAGCTTCAGAATTTTTAAAAGTTAGTCCAACAGTGAATGCCGCTGGTGTTGACGAGGAAATCGAAAAGCTAATTGAGGAGATCGGAACCGAAAAGGCAATACTTATCCTAAGAACAGCTAAAGATTTTAGTGAAGAACAAATTCTGAATGTTATGAATAAATTATATAACACACAAACTTAATTTAAAAAAACGCTGGTTGTACATGTATTTTTTTCCAAATTATCGGATATACTATGATTAACACTTTCTATGTTAATCCATTAGATTAACTCTTTTTTCTAATTCCCCCTATGGAAAAGGGATCCGTCGTAAGTAACGACAGATCCCTATTTTTTTTGCTTTTATTCAACTATGATTCTTCATGAAACGTTCCATTCTTTTCAGTGCTTCTTGAAGATGCTCCATGGAAGAAGCGTAAGAACAACGGATATGCCCTTCACCGCTTTCCCCAAATACATCTCCCGGCACAACAGCAACTAGTTCTTCCTTCAGAAGTCTTTCTGCAAATTCCATCGAAGTCATCCCTGTTTTTTCGATAGATGGAAAAGCATAAAAGGCCCCTCCTGGTTTATGGCAGTCCAGACCGATGTCATTGAACGATTTCACTATATAATTCCTTCTTCTTCGATAACTCCTTCGCATCTCTTCCACATCTTGCATCCCGTGCTTTAATGCTTCCAATGCAGCATGCTGCGCCATAGTTGGGGCACACATCATCGCATATTGGTGAAGCTTCAGCATTGCTTCAGAAATTTCTTTAGGCGCACATACAAATCCTAGACGCCATCCAGTCATCGCAAAACCTTTAGAAAATCCATTGATTACGATTGTACGTTCCATCATGCCATCAATAGCTGCAAAAGAAGTGAATACTTCATCATAAGCAAGCTCCGCATAGATTTCATCGGAAATAACTAGCAAATCATGTTTTTTAACGATATCAGCAAGCATCACTAATTCTGCCTGCTCAAGTTGAGTACCTGTAGGGTTATTCGGCGAACAAATTAAAACGGCCTTCGTTTTAGGAGTAATCGCCGCTTCAAGTTGTTCGGGTGTTAACTTAAAGTCATCATCCTTAGAGGTTTGAACCGTGACTGGGATTCCCCCTGCCATGGTCACTAGGGGTGCATAGGCGACAAAACAAGGTTCGACAACGATAACTTCTTCACCTGGATTCAAAATAGTTCTCAGCGTAATATCGAGCGCCTGGCTTGCTCCAACCGTTACAATAATTTGATCCTCAGGTCTATACGAAACATGGAACTGCTTCTCCATATATTTGCTGATCTCTGACCTTAATTCAAATAATCCGGCATTAGCTGTATATGAGGTATATCCTTCCTCCAATGAGTTGATAGCTGCTTCCCTTACTGCCCATGATGTAACGAAATCCGGTTCACCTACACCAAGTGAGACGACACCCTCCAAATTGGCAGCCAAGTCGAAGAAGCGGCGAATTCCTGATGGTTTTAGCTCTGCAATCGTCCTTGAAACATAACTCGTTTTAATCATGGTGACACCACTATCCGCTTATCTTCTTCAGTTTGATCAAATATAGTGCCGTCATGCTTGTATTTTTTCATTATAAAGTGAGTCGTAGTAGATATAACAGAATCAAGTGTCGAAAGTTTTTCTGATACAAAACTTGCCACTTCATTCATCGAACGTCCCTCAACGATGACGGAAAGATCATAGGCTCCAGACATTAAATAGACGGACTCTACTTCTTTAAACCGGTAAATTCGTTTTGCGACCTCATCGAAACCAACACCGCGTTTTGGTGTTACTTTTACATCAATCATCGCAGTGACACCATGGTATTCATCCACTTTTGCCCAGTTAATAACTGTTAAATAACGGACAATCACACGCATGTCTTCTAATTTCTTCAATGTTACTTCAATGTCCGCTTCTGATAACTCGGTCATTTTCGCCAAATCCTTAAGATCAATCCGGCTGTTATTTTCAATGATTCTCAAGACTTCCAATTCCTCTTCATTCAAGTGCATTGGAAAACCCCCCTTTTGGAATTCACTAATTTAGACGTGATGTTTGGCTGGCAGATAGTCTGATGAATTACCTTATTAGACTTTTATAAAATCAAGTACGACAATATAAATTAATAAGTCCTATTCTGTCAGGATAAACTTACACTATTATATCAAAATTGATTGAAAACCTGTTATAGTAATTGTCTTTTTTCATGGTTATTATTACAATTACTGTTATGCAACAGCATTAAAGAACAGAATTTTTGGATTTTCAGGGAAAATCTGTGATTGAGACAATATCTCTTTATTTAGATGAGAAATAATAATAGAGAAGGGGTTCATATGGAAGGTCATACAATTAAAGGCATTGAACAGGTGGGAAATATTGATATCTATTTTGAATATGATCAAATTAATGATTCCTTTCCGACCCTTGTTTTACTGCATGGGTTTTTATCATCCAGCTTCAGCTTCCGTAAATTAGTACCTTATTTAATCCAAGATTTCAATGTGATCTCGATAGATCTTCCTCCATTCGGTCAAAGCGGGAAAGCTTATCGATATACATATTCTTTCCAGAATATCGCCAAATCCGTTGTCCAGTTTTTAGAAGGCAAAAACATCAGGCAATTTAGTATCATCGGGCACTCTATGGGTGGCCAGGTTTCCTTGCAACTCATTAAATCACATCCGGACCTGGTCGAACATGCCATTCTCCTTGCCGGTTCAGGCTATCAGCCTAGCTATTCAGAAAAAATGAAGATGATTAGCTACCTGCCTTTCTTTTCGTTCGGAATAAAACGGTATCTACAAAAGTCGGGGATAGAAAAGAACTTGAAAAACGTTGTTCATAATCAAGCCATGATTGATGATGAAATGCGGCAAGGCTATCTAGAACCATTCATTAAGAATCATGATATATTTCGTGCGCTAGGAAGGATGCTACGCGATAAGGAAGTCGATTTATTAGAGGAGGACCTTTATTCGATTCAAACGCCTTGTCTGCTTGTTTGGGGGCGGCATGATAACGTAGTACCCCTGAAGATTGGTGAAAGGTTACATAGAGACCTTCCTAATTCAAAACTTGCCGTCTTAGAAAATTCAGGACATCTGCTTCCAGAGGAGAAGCCCGAAGAAGTGTATCACTTAATTAAGGAATTTTTAAGGACACCGACTATCCAAACATAAAAGAGGATGACCCTTATTTCGGGTCATCCTTCACTGTCTTTAGATCGAGCAGCTGGCATCATTCTTTATGATTAGCAGCTTCTTTGCAACATCCAGACATTTTTCCATTATAACGGGCGCATCAAATGCGAACTCATAGATAGATTTTATTTTTTTCGCCAGTTCCTGTGGGTTATCTATATCTCGGATTGCAACAACTGTATCCGCAATTTCCGGCTCATATAGTTCCCCGCCAATCTGGAAAGGGTCCCATTCTTGCAAAACGGCAACCAACGCTAAATTCATTTGCTGTGTATCCATATAATCATCACCTGCTCAATATATTCAGAGAACATGATATCATAGTATCATAACAACACGCTTTTCGCGAAGACGACAAATTTTTAAATCGGTGGTGGATATTTTGAAAGAGTCAATTTTTGAAGAACACATTAACAGGGAAAATACAGGATCAGTAAAATGGGATAAAAACTCGCTTAAATCACTGTATGGAAGAGAAGATGTACTGCCAATGTGGGTTGCCGATATGGATTTCCCTTCTCCTAAGGGCATTCAAAAAGCGTTAATTGAACGCCTGAATCATCCGATTTTCGGTTATACCGTCCCTTCCGAAACGGTTTTCACCGAAATTCAAAGCTGGCTTAGTGACCAGCACTCCTGGCCCATCACAAAGGAATGGATCTCATTTAGCTCTGGCGTCGTTTCAGCCATCGGTACAACTATCCAAGCATTCACGAACCCGGGTGATAAAATATTGGTACAATCACCCGTCTATACACCATTTTTTGATATGATCAAAAATAATGACCGTGAAGTGGTCAATAGTCCGCTTATCATAGAAGACGATCGCTTTAAGATTGATTTTACGGATTTTGAAGACAAGCTGAAAAGTGGAGTGAAACTATTCCTGTTTTGCAGCCCACATAATCCCGGCGGACGCGTCTGGACAAAAGACGAACTCCTGCGGATTGGCGAGCTCTGCGTAAAATATAATGTAATCATAGTCAGTGATGAGATTCACGCTGACTTATTCCATTCAACATCCAGACATTATCCCATCGCCTCACTTTCAGAACAATTATCGGACATAACAGTTACGTTAATGGCACCAAGTAAAACATTCAATATTGCCGGCATTCAAGCTTCATTCCTGATCACCAGTAATGAAAAACTGCAAAAGCAATTGCAAAAGGCTCAAACGAAACTGGCCTTTCATGGACTGAACATCCTAGCTTTAACAGCTATGGAAGCCGCGTATCGAGAAGGCTTACCCTGGCTGAAAGACATGATTGCTTACATCGAGGAGAATATAAAAGTGGCAGAGGAATTCATTGCTGCTGAAATTCCTGCACTGCATGTCATGCATCCGGATGCCTCTTACCTTTTATGGATTGACTGCCGTGATCTAGGATTGAACGACAAGGAAATTAAGGAACGACTGATCCATCAAGGGAAGCTCGCATTAGAGCCTGGTTCAAAATATGGCCCAGGTGGAGAAGGTTTCGTCCGGATGAATATTGGTTGTTCACGCAGTGTGCTGTTGGATGGGCTTAATCGATTAAAATTGGCTTTTTCATAAGAAATAACAAAGAACCAGGTTTGAAGCCTGGTTCTTTGCTTTTTTCTATTAGTCCTTCTCTTCTTCTACATATGGATCATGCTCATAACGAGGCAGATCCCCAATCGATGTTTGTATATTTTCTTCAATAAGTGTTTCCTTCAATTCTTGATACTGGGAGTTAGGATAGACCGTTATCTCCTTACCGTATATATCCACGCCAACAAAATTTTCATAATCTTCAACATACCCAATATTTTCTTCAGACTCGACATACATATCTTCATAATCGTTAGGAGGATAAGCAAAATCAGAAGGCGTTTCAGATGTTCCATAGCTAGCAACTTCCTGCCATGAATCCTCCGCATCGAATGCAACCGATTCGTCCCGCCCATCATAATCAAACCTTCCAAATGGAGGTCCCAACACTTCCTCTTCTACCGGCCGATTGTCAGAAGTTTCTTGAGATGGCGAATGTTCGACACAAAAGGTAGTCGTCGGGATAATGCTCAAACGGTCAAGAGGAATCTCTTTTGAACAAACTTCACATTTCCCATACTCTCCTGCATCAATTGCTTGAAGGGCTCGATTAATATCCCTAATTTCATCTCGGACATGCTCACCCAGCGCCAAATCTTTTTCACGCTCATATAATTCTGTTCCTTGATCACCAGGATGATTATCATAGCTCGATAACTCACCAGTCGAATCATCTTGACTTCTTCTTAAACCAAAGTCACCCGAGTCATTTAATTGCTTTTCCAACTCCTGCTTTGTGTGCTGCAATTGCTGTTGAAAGCTTTTTATTTGCTGATTAGATAGCATGTGCAACATCCTTTCATAATCGTTCTTTTCTCTAGTATTTCTATCTTTACTTCATTCCATAAAGGTACTTTTTACCTCAAGAATAAATCGGGAGAGAGAACAAAAACTAATAAAATTCAAAAAGATGGGCTTTTCATGTGATTTTCCAAAGAGGATTAATTAACATGATCGTTCCGGACAATTCGGTGAGATGCAGATGATGATGCAATATCCGTATCAAAGCGTAACCTTTCGTGTAAGTCTAAACAATAGGGGATCGTGGGGGGATTGGCTTAAATAAAATAAGGCGGACACATCATTCTGTGTTCGCCTCTTTTTTAATTATTGATATATTTTTCAAAAACATAGCCGAAATCTTTAATATGATACTTTTTCCGGCTGTCCATCAACCATTCAAAAGCAGCGGAATTAATATCCTTAAAACTCGCGGCCATTTGACTTCCTTCAGTCCGAACCTGGTTCAAAGTGGAAGAAGCAAGGTTTACACTTTGTTGGGCATATTGAAGGGCATACTCATTTTCATGACAAATTTCCGATATTTTAACAAGTGATTTGAACAAGTCCTTTAATTCTTCGATGAATTTTTTATGAACATCAATGGAAAAAGTTTTTGCCCCAATCGAAAATTTAATTTCTGCATCTAAATCCACGGTGCCTGCCGTTTCAAGGGTCACGTTGGAAATATTATGCTGGCTATAGCTATACCTTGTAAGTGTACGCTTTTTACTAATGGCACTTGTACCATCCAAATGGATAAACGCCTGATTCGTAAAACAGTATTCATCGGTTTTCGATTTAATCAGGAAATAAATTTTTTCCTCATCTTCGTGCATGATGTAATCATCTGCATCCACCTTGTCATAGTCGGCAGGCTTAATCACACTTCCGATATCACTGAGACCAAGTGCATCAGCCGCAATTTTCTTAAACAAATTCCATTCCTCCTCTATTCATACTCAGTTAAATTCTACCATATTATAAAAATTTCTCTAGTATTATCTCATCTCGTACCGGAATTCCATCAAAGCTGTAAAATGGGATTTCAGGCTTGATTTTCCTTGATTCTTCGACTGCATTTTTCACAATTTCTGAAATGACATAGCCACGCTTTTGGAAAAACTTCAATGCCTGTAAATTATCATTGGTTGTAATCGCTTTAATAGTATGGCAATTTTTTTCTTTTGCAATATTTTCTATCACATAAAGCAACGATGAGCCCACACCTTGCTTCTCGTGCTCACTATTCAAAGAAATGATCTGACATACCTGATTGGCCATTTTATATGTCCCTAATCCCGTGATTTTTTCATTCTCATCCATCACCCCAAATCCCTCAAGTTCTGCATAATGAAACAAGCCTCTAGAAAAAACGACTTGAGTCGTTTCCCAATGCTGCATGAAAAAACTCTTAACCGTATCTGCCGCAATCATTCTTTTAGCTACGATTTGCATAACAATTTACGCCCCCAAAAATTCTATCTATATCCTTATAGTATAAAATGCTTATGCTGATAAAGGAACAGTTTATTATGTATACAGGGACTTTACAACCTATTATCAAAATCGAATCCCATTCATAACGGGATAATTAATGTTCAAATTACCAATAGAATATAATAAAAAACTGCAATCTCTCATGAATGAGCTCGCAGCTTTTTTAGGTTAAGAAAGAGAATCATCCTTTATGCGTTGATTTCTTTTAGTGACTTCATCTTCAAATTGTTTTGTTTTCATTTCTTCTTTTTTTGAATATTTTATGATGGCTCGCATCGTAAAAACAGCTGCAATTAAAAAGATGAAACATGTTATACCTGCCGAGATATATTCAGTCTTGTCCTCTGGAAAGTAAAGAAACAAACCTAATAAAGTATGATTAAGAAAGTCCATCCGATACATCCTTCCTGATAGAAAATAACTTCTTTATGTCATTATAACAATTACCAGAACAATCCACTAGTGGGCCAAATCCACTAAAACTTAAAAAAACGAGAGGTATCAAACCCCTCGCTTCCCTTTGACGATTATTAAATGGTAATACCCTTGATGACTACGTCTACAGCTGGTTTATCTCCAGCCACTGCTCAACGTTAGCGATCATGTCGACAACATCCATTAAGTAAGGTGAAATAGAAGGATATTTTGAAGTGGTTTGAGGAAGGGTAGAAGGAAAAAGTTTTTTAGGGATACACCAATAATTGTGTATAAATCGTGAAAACCATTACTGTTAGAGAGTTAAAAATGTCTTGACTTATAAAATGTTATTTTGATATATTTAAAAACAGACCGGTTGGTATGGAGGGTGTTTATTATGGATACGAAATCGCGGATAATCGACATCGCGACAAGTCTTTTCCAGAAAAAAGGATATTTGGGAGTAGGATTAAACGAAATTTTAAAAGCATGTAACATTTCAAAAGGTTCGCTTTATCACCACTTTCCAAACGGAAAAGAAGAATTACTCATCGCTTGTCTTCATTCATTAAATGAAGCAATTACAACGCATATGGAAGAAATTTTTCAAAATTATCCGTCTACTCAAGCAGCTACACAAGCGATGATTGAGGAATTGATCGTTCAATATGATCGAGATGGGATGATTACTGGTTATACATTTAGCAGCATCGTTAGCGAAATGGGATCACTAAGTGAACCAGTCAGAAATGCCTGTGATCAATCTTTCACAAATATTCAAGAGATTTATTCGAACAAGTTAATAGCAGATGGTTTTTCGAAAGAAACAACTGATTCAATTTCTCTAATGATGACAGCTTCTATTGAAGGTGCTATTATGCTTTGTTTAACAAAAAAAACAAGTGATCCACTAAAAATGATTTCACAGGTATTACCAAATTTATTAAATTCGTATTAATAAGTGAATAAACAAATCTAAACAGGGTCTATAATGGCTCTCTTTTAGTAGCTGACTTGTTGGACTTTTTAGTGAATCCGTATTAAATATTGCCTTAGCATTTGTGATGTAAATGCTTTTAAAGCACTAAATCATGTATTGATACTATCTGAAATACTTTTTTTGAAAGGAAGAAAAAAATGAAACTAGAAACAAGATTACCTAGAAACGGTAAAGAAGGAGCGTTGTACGGCGGTATCATTTGTACGCTGACTGTTTTGTTGATGACAACACTAAGTATCATTCTAATTTCAGAAAAATTAGATGGGAATGTTGTATTACTGATACTTAAAACGTTACCGATTATGTGGATTATTGCGATGATTATGGAACCGGTAGTCATAGGTCCTATTGCAGAAAAATTAGTTGGGAAATTTACAGAACCAGCAGATAGCTTTAATGCAAAGATTTTATTTAGGATCTTATTCACTGTATTGGGAATGTCAGCGTGCATGACGCTTATTGGGGATATCGTAGGAAACGGTATTAGTTCAGAAATATTTAGTAGATTTTTAACGAATTGGCCAAGAAATTTCTTAATCGTACTTATAGCTGAGAGTTTAGTGATTCAACCAATTGCAAGATTTGCAATGGTAAAATTACATGCTTATCAAGATAAAAAAAATTATGCATCGATGTTGACAAAATAACATTGTTAAACGAAAGAAAGATTGGAACGCTAGTAAAAACGAGAGGCATCAAGCCCCTCGTTTGATTTTGACGATTATAAAATGGTAATACCCTTAATGACTACGTCAACAGCTGGTTTGTCTCCGGCAACTGTCTCTACGTTAGCAATCGTATCAACAACATCCATGCCTTCGATAACTTGTCCAAAGACAGAGTGTTTATGGTCAAGCCATGGTGTGCCGCCTTGTTCCATATAAGCGTTAATGATTTCTTCCGGATAACCGGCTTGCTTCATTTGTTCACCCATTCTGCTGTCTACGTGCTGTGCTTGAACAACGAAGAATTGGCTGCCATTTGTTCCTGGGCCTGCATTCGCCATGGAAAGAGCTCCTCGCAGATTGAATAATTGCATAGAGAACTCGTCTTCAAATGGAGCGCCCCAAATACTTTCACCACCCATTCCAGTTCCTGTAGGATCACCGCCTTGAAGCATGAAATCTTTGATGACACGATGGAATATAATCCCTTCATAGTAACCGTTTTCAGCATGTGTTAAGAAGTTTTCTACTGTTTTTGGAGCCAGTTCGGGAAACAGTTTAATTTTAATATCACCTTGCGTTGTTTGCATAATGACCGCTTTTTCATTTTCCAATACTTCGTTTGTTAATTGTGGAAAGTTTGTCACAGTTCATAACCTCTTTCTTTTTTAAATAAAATGGCTTACATCTCCATTTTCAACCTTCATTTGTACACTTTACACGATTTTTGTAAAAAAAGCATCTTTGCGAAATTAAACAAATTCGCTGTGAAAAATCGGTGTTCTTATGTATCATGAAGGAAGCTAAAAGAAAGGTGGATGAAAAATGTCCGAACAGGAATTTAACATTGGCGACAAGGTTACTGCCATATATAAAACAGGGAAATACATCGGCGAAATCAATGATATCAGGCCTACTTCATATCTTGTAAAAGTGTTGGCAGTTGTGAAGCATCCCATGCAGGGAGATCTTCATAACCCGAAGCAAACAGAAGTTTCCATGTTTCATCAACGTCGTGCACTTGCATTCCGCGAGAGAACCAATGTACCGAAGAATATGGTCAGGGTCTTTGAAGAGGAAATTCCTGAGTATAAGGAATCATTAAGAGAAGCTGTTGAGAATATGGCACGAACTTTAAGCGAAGTCCACACAGAATGGAATAATAAAAGCTTACAGTTACTTGAAGAGTTAGCAGCGGATTATTTCAAATAAAGCATGATAAAAGCCAAATCAGTAGTAATTGATTTGGCTTTTATAACGCTAAATGATTCAATACCTTCGATAAATCAATGCGATCGCCAATTGTCGTCGGTTCATGATTTTGCATATAACTCTTATCTTTCTCGACTAACTTAAAGATGTTATAGGTCGTAATCGCATCATCAAGGGCTCTGTGATGCTTGCCTGTCCCTTCTTTACCATAGGCCTGTACAGCCTTCCATAATCCGGTTTGATTTTGATCTCCGAAAAAGCGTTTGTATTCCAAGCAAAGATCCACTTGTTTCCCGGAAAAAGGAAACTTTAATCCTGATTTCTGACAGTTCTGCCGTAGTACCTTCATGTCCATATTTCCCCAAGTCACAATTGTCGATGGAGCTTGCTCATCTATTTTCTTCAATAAAGAAACCAACTCTTCAAATGAAATCCCCCGGTCCACCTGATTTTGGGTGATATTCAAGAATTTCTTACATCTTCCCGTTAAGGCTGGAAATTTCAACGGGTTAACAAAGGAAGAGAACTGTTCTTGGATTGTCTCATTTATAACTGAAACTAAACCGACCTCAATAATTTCCGGATAAAACCCTACTGGATTCGCTTTTCCTTCAGGCATCGTAAATTCAAAATCAATGAATATATATTGCTGTTGTTCCTCCATTTTTATGACCCCCTTCTTATTCCTGACATCTTCACACCAACCAAAATTTGGTTTTCAATATTCTCATGAGAATATTATAACAGAAGATTTAGAAAGTTTTTATTGGATTTTACTACCCTAGATATGCTGTGACACTGCGGCTGACGATTCCTAATTTCTTGTAAAACTCTTTATATTCTTCCTAAATTGGATTATGATGGATTCATAAATCGAAAGTACCATCCTTTATTCCCTATACTTTTCCATAAACATACTAAAAATATATTAGTTAGGAAGTTGAACTATGCGCACGTATCTTGGTTATATCACGATTTTCTCCTTATTTCCTGCTTTATCCATTTTCGTTTTTTTCCTATAAAGAGTGGTCTATAACCCAATCTGCCTATCATGTTCTCGACGAGAGAAGTCCTATTGAAAAAATCGAAATCAGAAATCATTGAGTTATATATGAACGCTATTTATTTCCATAATGGAGTTTACGGACCTTCCCAGTTTTATTTCAGTAAACCAACTGCGGTGTTATCAAAAGCCGAATTGTCATTCCTAGCAGCGATTCCTAATAATCCCGAACTCTATAATCCTCTTAAACATTTTGATAAAACGAAAAAGCGACAGGAACGGATTCTAAAGCAAATGGTCGCAGAAGGTAAATTAAAACAGAACGAGTATGAAAAGCTTATCAAAAATACGATTAAATTAGACTTGTCCACCTCGGTCGACTTATATCCCGATTATGTGACATATACTCATCAGGAATTGAAAAACCTGGTGACATCCTCTGAAGGTCTCACAAAGTCTTTGCAAAGTTCTGATGAAGCTACACGTCAGCAGGCGGAAGTCGAGCTGAATAAAAGGGGCGAAAAGCTTTTGAACTCCGGTGTAACCATCCATACCCCACTCGATACTAAGCTGCAAACCCTGTCCAAGACTGCTATACAGTCAAAAATCGGTGTCAATGATATCGAGGGAGCTATAGTGGTTATACAGCATCATACGCACGAGCTTGTCTCTTTGATTGGGGGAAAAGATTATAAAAAAAATTCTTTTAATCGGGCATACCAAAGTTATAGAAAGCCAGGATCAGCCATTAAGCCACTTCTTGATTATGCCCCCTATATTGAAGAAACAGATGCGGATATTACTCAACTTATAAGCGGAGCCAGCTATTTCCCGAAAAATTACAGCTGTGGCAGCTATGGAATGGTCACTTTAAAAATTGTGGTTTTAAAATAAAGTTTGATCAAAATGGATTCTTTTCCAGCAGATTTAAGTTTGGCATTTATAAAAAAGTTTGATCATTTGTAAATATGTTCTTCCACAATCGCTCCCTTTAGTTGAAGAAAGTTTAAAGAATTACGCCTGAAACATCCCCTTTCAATACTTCTTTTTTATTCTGATTTTCACATAAAAAAGATGCAATAAAAGCTGTTCTATTATTTTCTTGCCTTTCGTATTTTTCAATTTTAACTTTACAAATTATTGTATCTCCCGTAAAAACAGGTCTTAAAAACTCAAAATTCGTACTACGAGCCAGTACATTATTATCTCCAGCTATTTTTGTTGGCAGAGTCGCCGTTAATAACCCTTGAATTACAAGTCTTCCTTGTTCATCTGGGGTTATATGATGAATCCCCTCATCACCTGAAATCTCAGTAAATAATTCAACATCCCTTACTGTAAAAGTTCGTTCAAACGTAATTATATCTCCTGCTTTTAATGACATTTTAATCTCCCCCTGAATGTTTTATACTGTCTGGCTAAGAACAATGTGAATATTACATCAACACCAGACCTTTCAAGGTAATATATTCCATACAAATTCAAGAAACCCTTGTTCCACTAACTTGCTTCTATAGTTTAAGTACATTCCTTTACAATCTCCATCTAGGAAGGACAAACCAAAGAAGATATGGAACAGGGACACGGTGAGCAAGATGCGGCAGCTCCTCCATGAAGTAACCGTAAACGGGACGGCGCGTAAAGCATACTTTCCAACGGATTATATCGGTGGAAAAACCGGAACGACCAATGACGTTAAAGACATTTGGTTTGTCGGACTGACTGCAAACTACACAACAGGAGTTTGGATTGGAAAAGACACGCCATCCAATCTTCAATCAATTTATTCACGTACTCGCATGTGTTGATTTGGAAAGATATCAACCAAACACCAGAATAAAAAAACATTTTTCATTAAAAGAAGGTGCCCTCATTAGCCACCTTCTTTTTCTTACTGTATTGGCAAACTTGCAATAACGCTGATAAATCGCAAAGGAAAGGCTAAATAACAGTATTGCAATGATTGGGAAATAACTAAGTAAATAGTGTTTTTCATTTTTTCTCCATCTATGTATCTTTTATCCTATTATTATGCAAGATATTATTCAATTCGACAATGTATGGCATTTATTATTCCTTTAAAATTTCTTAGAAAATAAATTTTTTCAGGTCGATTTTCTCTCCTTTTCTACCTATATATAAATCTTTATTTCGGCATGCCATCTCTGCTCGTAAAGCCATGCAAACCCTGAAAAATTACGTTATACTTTTAAGCAAGACAAACATTTATTAATAAAAAACACATTCAACGAAGATATTCTAACGTCTAGGATTGCTGAAAAAATGCATAATAAGACGAATAACTTCGTTTAAAAGGGGGGGGAGTTTATGTCTTTGCTTCATTGGGCGGTACTATCACCGTTTCTATTAGCAATTATAGTACCGTTCTTATACAAACTATTTCGACAAATACATACAGGATGGTTTGTATTAATTTTACCTGTTCTACTTTTCACCTATTTTTCACGATTCATTTCATTGACCAAACAAGGAGAAGTAATTACGGAAAGAGCTACATGGATTCCTTCTCTCGGAATTCATGTTGATTTCTATCTAGATGGACTTGGACTTTTATTTGCACTGCTCATTACAGGAATTGGTTCACTCGTAATTTTGTATTCGATTTTTTATTTATCAAAAGTGAAAGAAAAGCTGAATCAGTTTTACGTCTTCCTCTTGCTTTTCATGGGTGCGATGCTTGGTGTTGTACTTTCTGATAACTTAATCGTCCTTTATTCCTTTTGGGAATTTACGAGTTTATCATCCTTTTTATTGATTGGATATTGGAACGAAAGGGAGCGCTCACGTTATGGAGCACAAAAATCCCTGCTTATCACCGTGTTCGGGGGCTTAAGCCTGCTTGGAGGAATCATCCTCCTTTCCATTATGGGGAACACATTCAGCATACGTGAATTGATTTCACAAAGCGGAGAGTTGATGGACCACCCGCTCTTCACTCCCGCACTTTTGCTCGTGTTACTTGGTGCCTTCACTAAATCCGCACAGTTTCCATTCCATATCTGGCTTCCTGATGCGATGGAAGCTCCGACAYCGGTCAGCGCTTACCTTCATTCCGCCACAATGGTCAAAGCGGGAATTTATCTGGTTGCCCGTTTAAGCCCAGTTTTCGCAGAATCTGGCGTTTGGTTCTGGTGCGTTTCGATTGCCGGCTTGATTACCCTATTCTGGGGTTCGTTCTCTGCAGTCAAGCAAACCGATTTAAAGGGGATTCTGGCATTCTCCACCATCAGTCAGCTCGGCTTGATCATGTCTCTATTGGGACTTGGAGCAGCCGCACTCCACTATGACACATTGGGTGAAAATATTTATTTGGCAGCCACAGTGGCAGCTGTTTTCCACTTAATCAATCATGCAACCTTTAAAGGCAGTCTATTCATGGTTGCTGGTATTATTGATCACGAAACTGGCACCCGGGATATCCGGAAGCTCGGCGGATTGATGCAGCTGATGCCAATCACATTTACCGTGGCCGTCATCGGTGCTTTTTCAATGGCAGGCCTTCCACCCTTCAATGGTTTCTTAAGTAAAGAAATGTTCTTGGCCAGTATGGTGAATGTATTAGAACTAGATATTTTTAATATGGAGACATGGGGGGTATTGTTCCCCGTTCTAGCTTGGGTTGCCAGCGTGTTCACATTTATTTACAGCATGATTGTCGTGCTCAAGCCCTTTACTGGCAAGCTTCAGCTCCATCTATTAGAAAAGAAGCCGCACGAGGCACCAATCGGCATGTTAATTTCTCCGATTATCCTTGCTACCTTGGTCATTGTTTTTGGAATTTTTCCAAATCTGCTGTCTTCGTCAATTATTAAACCGGCGGTAGCCAGCATACAGCCAAACTTAGTAGATTCGAATTTCCAAGTTCATATCGCTTTCTGGCATGGATTCTCACCAGAATTATGGATGACGATTGGCATCATTGTAATAGGGATAATTTTATACAAAACGTTTCCGAAATGGAAAAGGATTTATCAGTGGTTGCCTGAACGTTTTTCCTTGAACGCTCTGTATGATAATGGGCTAAATGCGCTCGAGCGCTCCGCTTCCTCTGTCATGAAATTTCTAATGACAGGCTCTATTCGGACCTATTTATTATCGATTTTCCTTTTCTTTATTCTATCATTGGGCTTTGCCCTCTATTGGAAGGATGCATTTAAATTAGATACAGGGAATTTTGCCCCGATTGGTTTATATGAAATGGTTTTAGCGGCGATTATCGTGATTGGCTCAATTTCCATTCTGTTTGCAAAATCCCGTTTAACATCCATTATCCTATTAGGAGCTGTTGGTTATACGGTTTCCCTATTTTTCGTCTTATTCCGAGCACCGGATTTAGCGTTAACTCAACTAGTCATCGAAACGATTTCAGTCGCTCTGTTTTTGCTCTGTTTCTTCCACTTACCGTTACTGGCAAGCAGAAAGGAAGAGCGGATGACCTTCAGATTGAATAACGCATTGATTTCTATTGGTGTAGGTACCATCGTCACATTGATTGCCTTATCAGCTCACAGCAATAAACTATTTGACTCTATATCAAGTTATTATCTTGAAAATGCTTACAAGGAAGCAGGCGGGAAAAACGTAGTAAATGTCATTCTAGTTGACTTCCGCGGACTTGATACGATGTTCGAAATCAGTGTTCTTTCTATTGCTGCGCTCGGGATCTTCGCGATGATTAAGTTGCGGCTGACAGGGAGGAAAGATAAATCATGAAACAAAATGACCTGATTCTTCAAACGGTGACGAAGGTAGCCGCCTTTGTTATCTTGCTTTTTGCGGTAGCCATCTTTTTAGGCGGCCATTATTCGCCAGGGGGAGGGTTTGTCGGCGGCTTAATGACTTCAGCAGCAATTGTCCTGCTTCTGCTCGCTTATGACATTAAAACCGTCACTAAGATCTTGCCGATTGACTATAAATTAATGATTGGTTCAGGCTTGTTCATCTCAAGCCTGACTGTTGCTGGTGGGTTAGTGTTCGGGGTTCCGCTCATGACCCATGTGTACCGATATATCGACCTACCTATTCTTGGACACATCTCGCTTCATACGGCAGTACTTTTTGATTTAGGTGTTTATCTTGTGGTTGTTGGTGTAACGATGACCATTATTCAAACGATTGGGGAGAGTGAATAATGGAACTTTTAATGGCCATTGTCATTGGAATTTTATTTATGAGTGCGACCTATTTAATGCTTTCAAAAAGCATTTTACGAATCATAATAGGAACTGGTTTACTCAGTCACGGTGCCCATCTTTTAATTTTGACGATGGGCGGTTTAAAAGGCGACTCGGTTCCATTGCTTAGCGATAAAGTGGCATCCTATGTTGACCCGCTTCCGCAAGCACTTATCTTAACTGCGATTGTCATCAGTTTCGGTGTCACCTCATTTTTACTGGTGCTTGCTTACCGAACCTATCAGGAGCTTGGAACTGATGATATGGAAGAAATGAGAGGTACGGAAGCAAATGAATAATCTAACTTTTATGCCTGTTTTATGGCCGCTTTTTACAGGCATTATCCTCATCTTCTTTGCAAAAAAAATCAAGCTCCAACGAGGGATTTCTCTATTTTCCTCCCTTATTGGAATCGTAATATCCCTTTATTTAGTGCTTTCCGTTAATAATCAAGGGATTTTGACACTCGGTGTCGGTAGCTGGGATGCTCCATTTGGGATTGTGATTGTCGCTGACATGCTTTCCTCGCTGCTAGTTCTAACCACGAATATCATTGGATTAGCTATATTGATTTACTCGTTTTACTCTATTGGTAAAGAACGTGAAACACACTATTATTATCCTGTATTTCAATTTTTACTGATTGGTGTTAACGGAGCATTCCTCACGGGAGATCTCTTTAATTTATTCGTTTTCTTTGAAGTCATGCTGATGGCTTCTTACGTGCTTCTCGTTCTTGGAGGAACGAAAATCCAGCTGAGAGAATCATTGAAGTATATTATCGTCAATGTACTATCATCTGCCTTTTTCGTCATCATGGTCGCATACCTGTATTCAGTTCTCGGCACCTTGAACATGGCACACCTCAGCCAGCGGATATCAGAGGTTAACCAGCCTGGGATCATCTCGGTGATCGCCATTGGTTTCTTAATCGTATTCGGTTTGAAGGGAGCTATTTTCCCGTTATTCCAATGGCTCCCTGGGTCCTATTATGCCCCACCTATCCCAGTGATGGCTCTATTTGGAGCGTTGCTGACCAAGGTCGGGATTTACGCTATTTTCAGGACCTATACACTTATGTTTTATCATGACCAAAATTTCACCCATACTTTTTTAGCGGTACTTGGTATCTTAACCATCATCATCGGTGTCATTGGTGCGATCGCCTATTGGGATGTTAAAAAAATTATCATTTACAATATCATCATTGCAGTTGGGGTTATCATTTTCGGAATCTCCTTGATGAATGAACAGGCCTTATCTGGTTCCATTCTTTACATCATTCATGACATGCTGATTAAGGCAGCACTCTTTCTGTTGGTTGGTATCATGATTAAAATCAGTGGATCAGATAATTTACGGAATATGGGTGGACTGATCAAGCAATACCCTGCCCTTGCCTGGACCTTTTTTATTGCAGCCATATCATTGGCAGGGATTCCTCCCTTCAGCGGATTCGCTGGCAAGCTGCTGATTCTTCAGGGAGCTGCAGAAAAAGAGGCCTACTTTGGAATGGCTGCAGTCTTAATATCAAGCTTAATGGTTTTATACTCGGTGATGAAGATTTTCATAAATGGCTTCTGGGGTACTCCAAAAGCAGATTATACCCTAGCTAAAAATACGGTTAATAAGATGCTAGTTCCTGCCGTTCTCCTGGTTGTCCTTTCCGTTTTATACGGAGTTGGAACAGAATCAATTTATCCTTTTATTTCACAAGCTGTTGACACATTAATGAATCCCGATATTTATATCGATGCGGTTTTAAAGGAGTAGTGCCTGATGTCCTTTCAAATTTTACTGAATGTGTTCCTGGCGGTTATCTGGATGTTTTTAAAAAATGAATTTAACGGGAGCACCTTTATCATCGGCTATGTATTAGGGCTCGGTATCATGTTTGTCTTCCGTCATTTTTTCACTGAGCGTTTTTACCTGAATCGGGTGAAAGCTGTCATTCAATTAACCCTGATTTTCGCCAGGGAGCTCATATTATCAAACGTTAGCGTCCTTAAGGTCGTGCTTAAGCCCAAACTGGATATGAGGCCTGGCATATTTGCATTCGAGACCGTGCTTACAAAAGATTGGGAAATTACGATACTATCAAATTTAATTACACTGACCCCCGGAACACTTGTCGTTGAAGTTTCAGAAGATAATCGAATTCTTTATATCCATGCGATGGATATCGCCGACAAAGAAGAAGCCGTAGACAGCATTAAAAATACATTTGAAAAAGCGATTATGGAGGTGAGCAAATAATGTTTGATCTTTTACTTAAAATCGCGTTGCTCGGTGTCTCCCTTTCCATGATTGGGTTTTTATATCGTTTAATTAAAGGACCATCCGTGCCGGACCGGGTCGTTGCACTTGATGCGATGGGTATAAACCTTATTGCAATCGTAGCGCTTGCCTCCATCGTTATGGATACAAGCGCTTATCTTGAAGCCATTCTGCTGCTCGGAATCCTATCATTTATCGGAACGGTCGCTTTCGCTAAATTCCTTGAGAAAGGGGAGATTATCGAAAATGATCGAAATCGTTGAAATCCTATCAGCTGGATTCATTTTAATTGGGGTATTTCTCTTTTTAGTCTCAGCTTTCGGTGTCATTCGACTGCCTGATGTCTATACAAGAAATCACGCTGCATCCAAAAGCTCAACACTCGGAATCATGTTCATCCTGATCGGCACATTGTTATATTTTTATTATAAGCATAGCCACTTCGATTTCCGTGTCGTGCTTGCAATTTTCTTTATCTTCATGACAAGCCCCGTAGCCGGACATTTAATCAACCGCTCCGCTTACCATTCCGGTGTTAAAATGTGGGATAAAAGTGTCCAGGATGATTTGAAGAAGAACCGATGATTCGTTATATCCATACCAAAAGAGCTGCCCTGTTGAAAGGGGCAGCTCTTTTGTATGTCTTAATCCTTTAAAAATACTTGATCTCCCAAACTGATTTCACCAGTTCGAATTACCGAGGCATACACGCCAAAATGATTTTTTCTTTCTTTGACTACTGTTTTTAAAAGAGATGGATCTCTTTTTGAATCGGTTGGATCGACTGTTATAATCATACAACGCTCACAATGCCTTTTAATTTCCAATTCAACATGATCTCCGATTTGAAGTCTCTTTCCGAACCACTTCTCTTCTAGAAAGGGTTTTTTGTTCATTAGTGACAGCACCAAATTGTGTCTAAATCTCCTGCCATCTACTTCTTTTCCCCAAAGCTCTGTCAATTTGGCAATCGAGGCGTCGCTCACAAGTAAGATGCTCTCTTCTTCAATCGCTCCTAGTGGAATATGTGCCGGTGAATACTCAACGAATGATGCCTCCTGTTTTAACAGCTGATCCATTTCTTCTTGAAAGGCTGTATCTCCCCAGGTTAACACGTTTCCTGAAGGAGTCTTCACTTGAATTTCCGGATAATGGTCCAGAGCTTCCTCTCCAGAAAAAACGGCTTGATAACGGACCATTTCAGGAACTTGAGTAATCGTTAAGAACTTTCCATTCTTATCTTTAAAGGCATGGCTGCGATCTCCATATAATCCATATCCCATAACCTTAGTTTTTTGTACCTGTTCCCCTGTAAACGATTTTACCGGGTGACGGGTTATCTCTTGTACATGACCAACCAGCATAAGAGAAAACTCCTTTCTAAACAATAAAGGCCTACAACATTACTATACTTAACCCAAGAAATGTAGAATCAAGAAAAGGAACTAGATTACAAAAACACTGCGTTATTTCTAAAATCAATTTCATTCATTTTACTCACTTTTTGGTAAATCAATTATTGCTAACGTACAGCGTGAGATGCAGATAAGTTGATCTTGATTATCCCTGATTTTCACATCCCATACCATTGTTGACTTCCCGCGATGGATTATGTTCCCTTCTGCGATAACATGACCAGAACGCACGCCTCTTACATGATTGGCATTGATTTCAAGACCAACTACCGCTTGTTTCGTACTATCAACAAGCTGTATTCCACCAACGCTTGCGACTGTTTCTGCAAGGGCTACAGATGCTCCTCCATGCAATAAACCAAGCGGCTGCCTTGTTCGTTCATCAACTGGCATCGTCGCAACGACTTTCCCATCACTTATTTCTTTCATTTCAATTCCAAGCGTACCGATCAGTGACCTTTCGATATTAATCTCCATCTCTATACCCCCACATTTTGTTTTTTTACTATCTAGATAATTTTACCTTTTCATTAAGTAATACAACAGAAAAACGCATAAAGATTATTATATATAAAAAGGATGACTCACGTTTAATCAAGTCATCCTTCATCCTATATTGATCGTGCGTTACTTTGAAAGAATCTCTTTCAGTTCAAACCAACTTGTCAATCTTGGAATATCCATTTCTCTGTTATAGGAGTTATCCATAGCATATACTTTCGTTGGAATATCCAATAATGTTTCCAAAACTGCCGGTTTATCATCAAAGTAATAATCCAATTCCAATTCGCGAATCGTTTCAATTTTTTCATGATCCCTCATACCGCAGTAAAAATGTTCGTCCTTAACTGGAAAGCCGTTTTCGATCAACCATTTTTTCGTCCGTTCACCATGCTCCGATTTTCTGGCGGTAATGTAGTATATCTCATGTCCTTCGCTTTCAAGCTCCTGTAACGTCTCTACTGCGCCCTCAAAGGCTGGACAGGATGAATAATAGACTTCTTCGGCAAGGCTGTTCCACATCTTTCCTCCTGCCTCTTTATCCAACCCGAAAGCTTCATGGATCTCTAGCGTTTTTAATGCCCTGAATTCCGTTAACTCTACATTCTTATTAAGCTTTTTATTATAGAGATGGAACGCAAACTCCCTCAAATTAATAAGAGTATCGTCTATATCAAAACCAAATTTCATATCCTTCACTCCTCATTCAAACATAAACGGCAAACTGTGATGCGAATGAAATTTCCTTGTCCACCTGAACGGCCTGTAATTTTTCAATCTCGGCTTTTCTTTTCGGCTCAGCCATTTTCAGACCAAAAAAGCTGGTATCCTGCTGCTTGATGCATTCTTGAATAAGATCAGCTAATATATCTGCATCCTTCATGGCACAATTAAGGCCAAACGCGCCTGTAGGTGTCATCGTATGGGCCGCATCGCCCAATAAAGCAACCCCATCTTTTGTCCACGTTTCACAATAGCTACTGTGAACATCCAATAAAATAAAATCCTGCCAGGAGTGAATATTTTCTCGCACCACACTCTTTAACTCTGGGAAGGCTAATATCAATTTTTCAATAAATGGCTCAAAGGGTTGTTTTCGCAGATGAGGATACGAACCATGTTCAATATTCCACCCGATTTGTATGAAACCTCCTGCCTGAGTGAAGAGAGCAAGCTGGGAATCATTGACCAAAGCCATCTTGATGGAAGGTTTCCATCCCTGTGGAGCAGGAATCTTAGCCCACAGCAAATCATAGCCATGGTTTTTAATTACCACAGGAATTTTCGCTTTCTTTCTAATAGTTGAAAATCTGCCGTCCGCGCCAATAATCAATGAGCTTTCCACTCTAATGTTGTTTTCTTCTTTTCGAGCTTCCACACCGGTAAATTGGCCCATTTCGTTCTGAATTAAGTCAGTCACCCGTGTGTTCATCATCAATTGAAAAGAATCGAGCTTTTCAGCTTCATTCAATATAGCAGTAAGCAGGTGATTCTGAGGGACATGGATGCCAAGGTTATCTTTAGTAACTTCGGGAAAAATCCTCTTAAATACTTGGCCGTCCTGCCAATATTCAATTTGCTCCATTCTAAGCAAGCCAAGCTCTTCCACATCCTCGAATAAGCCGTGCTTTTTAAGAATGCTTTCTCCTTCATCGTTTAAAAACTCACCCCGAAACTCTCTTGCTACTTCTGAATGCCTCTCAAGTAGAATGACTGATATGCCTTGTTTGGCCAATAGGTAGCCTAATAGCGCTCCTCCTGGTCCTGATCCGACAATACATACATCTGATTTAACCACCATGCTTTTTCACCTGTTGTCTATTTTTTATTTAGGATAAGCAATGATACAGATATCCTCTCCAGACATGTCCACACTAGAGATGGATACATCCATTGCTTCATCCATTGTATCTACATTGATTCCGCTAAATGGTGTAAGCGAGTTTCTCCCGCCTAATAGTTTAGGTGCGACATAGATCAAGTACTTATCGATGAGTCCTGCCCTTAGGAATGAGGCGTTTACTTCGCTTCCGCCCTCAAGTAAGACATCCGTTATTCCTTTTTTATATAGTTCTTCCATCAGAATTCTCAAATCCAAACCCGCATCTGTTCTTGGAACAATAATGAATTCAATTCCCTTTTCACTTAAGGCAGCAATTTTATCTACAGATGCATTTTCCTGCGTCACAATCACGGTTTTAGCATCCGATACCTGAACAACATTGGCATCTAATGGAACACGGAGTTCGCTGTCTAAAATAATTCGTATTGGGTTCTTCCCTCCACCTTCTGGAAGCCGAGTCGTTAAGGATGGGTTATCAGCCAATACAGTCCCAATACCGATGAGAATAGCATCGACTTCATCACGAAGAAGATGAACGGAATGGCGAGACTCTTCTCCTGTAATCCACTTAGAATGGCCTGTATGGGTCGCAAGCTTGCCATCGAGCGTCATCGCATATTTAGAAATGACAAATGGACGATTTGTTATCATATTGTGAATAAAACGCTCATTTAGTCTTTGGGCTTCCTTTTCTAAAACTCCGACTTCCACTTCAATTCCTGCATCCCGAAGAATTGAAATTCCTCTTCCTGCAACTTCAGGGTTTGGGTCTTGTGTAGCCACTACAACTCGACGTACACCTGATTCTTTTACTAAATTAGCACACGGAGGTGTCTTTCCATAATGAGAACATGGCTCAAGAGTGACGTAAAGAGTCGCATTTTTCGCATAATCCCCAGCCATTTTAAACGCATGAACCTCCGCATGCGGCTCACCCGCTTTACGATGGATCCCCGTTCCGGCAATGACACCATCTTTAACTATAACTGCCCCAACTACTGGATTCGGATTCGTCTTTCCTTTAGCACTGGCCGCTAAATCAAGCGCCAATTTCATGTAATATTGATCATTATTCATAGCCTCAACTCTCCTTACACAATTAAAGTAGGCTTCTTTTGCGGAATATGCCCAGACTTCTTAACCTTTGTATCCAGATAGAAACTATTATCGTCCGTCAAACCGCCCCAAAGCGGGATATGGTCTTTAGCCGCAAGTCCATGCTTTTTAAGAGCATTCAACTTTTTCGGGTTATTCGTAATCAAAGTTACTGGATTCTCACGCAGTTCTCTCAATACCCGAATGGCACCCTCATACGACCGTGTGTCGTCTTCAAATCCTAAAGCTTGATTCGCTTCAACAGTGTCATAACCTTCTTGTTGAAGCAAATATGCCAAGGATTTCGAGAACAAGCCTATCCCTCTTCCTTCATGGTCCGCAAGGTAAAAAATAGCGCCGCAACCATGGTCGGCTATCATCTTCATTGATTGGTGAAGCTGGTATCCGCAATCACAGCGTTTACTGCCAAAGATATCCCCTGTATGACAGATGCTATGCATACGGACTAGTGCATCCTCCGACTTCTGGAAATCACCGTACACCAATACAGAAGATTGCTGACCAAAAGCCAGATTGGCTTCTGAAAGCGACTCAAGTACTGTTTCCTTGTCGTTCTCAGTTCCATCTAACTGGAGCCATGTATACCATTGAAAAACAGTAGAGAAATCCCCTTGTTCAACTGGAAGATTCACCGGCCCCACAAGGCATAGATCATCTTTCCCTGGAGTTTTAATGATGTTCATTTTATCTATTAAAAGGTCTTTTGTTTGCTTGGTTATATTCATAATAACATCACCTATTTTATAATTTATAGTGAGCCTGCCCCTTACTTTAGGTAAGTAAGTATATTACTATACACTATACCTGTCAATGAATGAGTTTACAAATAATAGTGTGTGTTTGTTTCTAATTTTCAAGTAGGTTTTTCTCAAACCGCTATCATATCAGCTATCTATAATACATATTTTAACGTATAAAGAAAACGTGTCTATAGATAGACTCAGGAAAGGAAGGCAAGATTTTGGAGGATTTCCCTTATTTTTTATACGACCCTGACCTTTTTCCGATTTGTGACAAGACAGAGAATATGTATCGAAAATCCGAAGGACCAATGTTCCGCCCCTTCTCGGCCGCTACTCCAGCTCTGTTAGTTAAATCAGCAAAGTCTTCGCAATCTTTACTACTCGATGTAAAAAAACTCGTGGATACTATAGCCACATCCATGCCCTTCTCCACCAGGTTAATGACTGCTGCTCAAGAATCAAAAAAGACTGTCGTGATCGATATGATTCGAAAGACAGGCGTCAAAACCGTACCTGACATCATATATAGCCCTGATGGAATACGCTTTGATTTCCATTCGATAACAGGGGATGAAGCTCGTATCATCGTCAACTTGAAATGGAGTAATATGTAGGTAATGACCCATCTTTTCAAAAAACCGAAGCCCTTTTTTCGGCTTCGGTTCATTAATGTTCATTTGTTTACGATTCGAAAGTTTCAACTAACAGTGCGAGCGTACGTGCCATGACTCCAGTAGCCCCCGCTGTGCATAATTCGGAACTAATCGAGGTCGTGGATGTTCCGGCAATATCCAGATGCACCCATGGAGTTGCTTCGGCAAATTCACCTATAAAGGCACCGCCCATGATTGCATGTCCAGCTCCACCTGGTGAATTATTCAAATCCGCTATTTTACTGTTGCGCACCCGTTCTTTGTCTTTTTCGGTAATTGGCAGACGCCACATCGGCTCTCCCGCTTCCTCTGAGGCTTTAAGGACTTGCTCATAGAATTCCACGTTATTGGTCATTGCACCCGTCATATCCATACCTAGGGCCGTTATAACACCACCAGTTAAGGTTGCAACGTCAACAAGATATTCTGCACCATGATGTTTAGCGTACGTTATAGCATCCGCCAAAACAAGTCGTCCTTCCGCATCAGTATTCAATACCTCAATCGTTTTGCCGCTCATGGCAGTAATCACATCATCCGGCTTAAAGGCATCGCCGCTGATCATGTTATCAGTAGAAGGAATGACAGCTACGACATTTTGATCCGGTCCTAATTCACCTATAATTTCCATTGCACCTAAAACTGCTGCCGCTCCTCCCATATCCGTCTTCATTCCGACGATTCCAGCCTTCGTTTTCAATGAGTAGCCACCAGTATCAAAAGTGATGCCTTTTCCCACCAACCCGATAACATCTGTCCATTCTTCTTTGCCTTGATACTTAAGAACAATCATTTTCGGAGGTTCGACCGACCCTTGATTAACTGCAAGAAGGGCACCCATACCTAGCTTGAGCATGTCTTCTTTCTCAAGGATTTCTACTTCAAAACCATAACGTTCACCTAAAGTAGATGAATAGTCAGCTAGATCCTTTGATGTCAACAAATTCCCTGGTGTGTTAACCAATGTTCTGGCTGAATTCGTTGCTCTTCCAAAAATACGGCCAACATGAAGGGCAGCTCCAACTTCTTCGTTATCAAATTCACTATAGACCGTAATTGATTCAATATTTTTTTCAGCCTGATTCGACTTTTGTTTGTAGCCCGCAAACTTATAGGAAGCCAGCTCGAAAGCCTCAGAAAAGGCGTGGGCAGCATCTAGTGCATCCAAGTTTTCAGTCGTAAATGTATCCAAAGCTATCGAAAGCGTCGTAAGTTTTGATTTTGCAATTGTTTTACACGATTTACCCAGAGCTTCACGCAACGTTTCAAGGGTAAGCTCTTTATCCTTGCCCAACCCTACAAAGATCAATCTCTTTACACCTAATTTTCCTAATGTATGTATTTTTACAACTGATTTTTTCTTGAAAGAGATTTCACCTGCCTTCACTAATTCAGTAAGTTGACCGGATAATTTCTCATCGGCTTCTTTTCCTATACCGGTAAATTTTATGGGCCGGTCAAAAACGCCTATAATCAGGCATTCGTCGATTACATCTATATTCAAGGAACTTTTTACTGTAAACATTCTGATACCTCCTCCGTTCGATTATCTTTATTATAACGAAATCTTCCGAAATTTTCGAATAATGACACCAATGTTAATAATAATAAGAGATATAGTTTAGAATACCCACCTTTAGAGAAATAGTATAAGAAAGATCATATTTACTCTTACAAGCAGGTAATCGACAGGATTTGATGGAAAGTATAATAAGGACCAAATCGTCCGATGAAAGAAGCAAGATTACTCATTTACCTTTATATAGATTTCAACGTTATTTTATAATCAGAAAGAAGGCTGATACTTTTGGAATTATTTTTTAACTTCCCTTTAATCGCAGCATTAATTGCCATTTTCTTTGCTCAATTCATTAAAGTACCCATTCATTTTATCGCTTTTCGTAAAGTTGACTGGTCACTTCTTAACTCGACTGGCGGTATGCCAAGCTCCCACTCAGCGGCCGTGTCCGCTCTTACCGTAGCCGTGGGGATAGAAACCGGAATGGACTCCCCGGTCTTTGCCGTTGCTACCATATTCGCTGTCATCACGATGTTTGATGCGACTGGAGTAAGACGGCAGGCAGGAGAACAGGCGGCTGTCTTAAATCAACTCGTAACAGACTTTAATACGTTTGTCGAGCAAGCAAAGAATTGGCAGAAAAAAGCAGAGAAACAGAAACAGCAACAATTGAAGGAACTGCTAGGCCATAAACCTATTGAGGTCTTTTTCGGTGCCTTAACAGGAGTATTCATTGCACTTATTCTTCACTTTTTTATCTTTCAAGGGTAGGTGGTTAACATGAAAATAATCTCTCTTTGCCCAAGCAATACAGAGCTTTGCACATATTTGGGTATTGAAGAACAGCTGATTGCAATTGATGACTATTCAGATTGGCCTGAATCCATTCAGCATCTGCCAAAAGTCGGTCCGGATTTGTCGATAAATATCGAACTCGTAGAATCATTAAAGCCTGATTTGGTACTGGCTTCACTGAGTGTACCTGGCATGGAAAAAAATATTGAAGGACTAAAGGAAAGAAATCTCCCTTATATTATTTTCAACCCGCAATCGCTTGAAGATATCGCCCAGGACTTGCTGACACTTGGCAAGGCCATTCATGCTAAGGATATAGCAGAGGAACAGGCTGCCAAATTCCGGGCGACTATCTTGCAATATAAAACGATTGCCGACAAAATCGAAACAAAGCCATCCCTATATTGGGAATGGTGGCCTAATCCCCTATTCAGCCCTGGGGGGGTTAACTGGTTAACAGAGATCAGCCGACTGGCCGGTGGGTATAATCTTTTTGAAGAGATAGATATGGCAAGTATTCAGGTTCCTTCCGAAGAGGTCCAAACAAAGAATCCTGATCATATTTGTTTAGCCTGGGTCGGTGTTCCTTTACGAAAAGTAAAACCTGAGCTGGTCAAGAAACGGAAAGGGTGGGCAGAGATAAAGGCTGTCCGAGATAATAACATTCATATTATGGAGGAATTTTTATTCTGCAGGCCTTCTCCCCGTTTACTAGATGGATTATCAAAGCTGGCCATGACTCTTCACCCTGAGGCCTACAGCGGCATTAGGTAAGTTAATAAAGCATCTGCTATAACAAAAATTACATCAAAAAAGGCTGACTCCCAAGTTGAGTCAGCCTTTTTTTGAACTCCTGATTTCCGTCGATTGGAATTTTAATAGTCATCTAGTTAGCTTTTAAAAGGCAAAGGAAGAAACCTTTTTGTTTAATGCCTTTTCGGCAATTTTATGCTTAAAAACCTGCCTAACTTTGGTTTCATTCAACTTGTTTAATTGTTCTTCTGATAAATTTCCATTCCCTTTTTGCACAATATATACTTCTAGGGTTTTCTTTCCCCAGTTCTCATACACATCTTGTACCGTTTCGTAGTATAGATCGAGGTGATTTCCTTTAATCGCTCCACCCTTATCTGCTACTACTCCAAACCCATAACCAGGTATCCAAAGGATGGTGCCTAGCGGAAAAATAGTAAGATCAGCAGCAATGGTGGAAAACAAATCCCTCTTCACCTTCACCCCTGAATATGTAATCCCATAAGATGGACTTTCCGGATACTTTCCTGTCGACTCATACCCTGCTGTATATCCTGTTGCCAAAACCTCATGCTTAGGATATTTAGAGAGCTCGATTGCCTCTTCAATAGTTGCTGGACTATTGCTCATTGAAGCGGAGGCCACTAGTGTTGTGACATGGCTCCCTCTATGTACGGCTTTATATTCGAGACCAATCATTCTATTTTGTCTCACAGCATCCTCTAAAGGGTGAACTTCTGACGATGCTCCAAAAACATGATTTAAGGTTGATTCAATAGCTAAGATAAATAATATGATGATAGCAACCCTCAAAAATAATGTCTTTAATATCTTCATGTATATTTGTTTCACTCCTCTCACAAGGATATTTGTTCCCTTCCCCTAGTGAAAGTATTCATAAAACATAAAAACAATTATTTTTTTTTTGTACAAAAAATAAAAAAAGACTGCCGATAAATGACAGTCCTTCATATTTAAAACATTTGATATCCTTTATTTCTTAAAGTCTTAATAACGACTCCAGCTAAAATCGCTCCAAGTAATCCACTTGATAAAATTATAATATCCGCAGTATGCAAGGAAGTAAGGTTAGTCCCAAGCTGCGAAAAAGAAATCCCCGGATTTCTGAAATATTCGATTAGCTTAGTTTCATTAACAATGATGATGAAAACGATTGGAAATAAGATGACCATGATCCATGAAGAACGAAAGAGCATATTAAGCAAAAAGCCTATACCGAAAAATAATATAAAAAATAAGAGTATTGAGATAATTAAAACAGGCAATGGCATGTTATTCTAGACCCTCCTTTAAAGCAACACTTTTAGTTTACTGAAAACATAATTGGTACGTCAACGACTTAATACCAAATAATACCGAACAAACGATAATTAACCAAATCACATAAATAATTTATACGATGTATACCCAAATTGATTTCCCGGGTTTAACCCGTCCAGCATCGTCTGCATTCTTTCCTTTTTAAAGGCCAATAGTTGTTCTAATAATAAAGATTGCTTGCCTTCCTGTATGAGTAAATCAGGATCATAAAATTTAGCTTCATACAATTCATCCAATTGAGCGGTCACTTCAAAACTAAGCGGCTTAAGTAAAAACACTAACATATTATCACTTATTTCCCCTTTAATGACCCCGCTTCTTACTCCTACCATGCCTTCGATTTCTGTATGAATGCCTGTCTCCTCTAACACTTCTCTTATGACAGCTTTATCAACTGTTTCATCATTTTTGACAAAACCGGCAGGAAGAGACCACTGCCCCTTCAACCCGCCGTAACGTTTGTTGACGACCAGCCATTCACCCGTATCGGATATCACAAGACCAGACACAGCCAGCCAAACATTTTTGCAGCGTTCCACCAAATCCCACTTCCCTCTATTTAATTTCCACTATTAGTAGTGTAAACCCATTTTTCCCATAAAACCACAGAGAACGTACAAAAGTGAGACAGATACTATCCGTTCATTCAAGGGTTTGACTTAATCAATTTATTAGCATCTATTTGGGATGAATTCAATAATATGTCTGTAACGTACAAAACTTTATCAATCTATTCTATACCACTACTTATTTTTCATTGTGTTCCACATCTGAATGGCACATACTCCTCATCTCTCACAAAGTGAGTATCATTATTTCAAGAACACATACTTGCTAAAGATTGAGATGTTTCCATATAATAAAAAAAAAGCCATTCAGGGGAAATCCCCAAACGGCTTTCGGAATATATTTTAAAATTAAAGGACGTTGAATTTACCCTTTTTAGCAACTAGAGAGGCTCCACCAATCATTAATAACGCTCTATTATCAACCATTTTCTTCATAAATGAAGCGGTTTTTCCTGTAACTTTCTTGCCGAATACAACGCCAATCGCATTGTCATCACCAAGTGAACATACAGTTCCTTTGTTTTCGAATGTGAAAGTCTCAAGATCACTTTGGTTACGTACTAATTTAGTGAGGTTTTTCGCAATAACTTCACCTTGTTGCATAGCGATCTGTGCAGTAGGAGGATATGGACGATTAATTTCTTCGTTAATGATTAATGCACAGTCACCTACAATGAAGATATCGTCATGACCTGGTGCACGCATATCAAGGTTTACTTTAATACGTCCGCGCATTGCTTCAAAGCCAGAAGCTTCAATAACTGAGCTACCACGTACGCCAGCTGCCCATACTACAGTTCCTGCTTTGATTTCTTCTACTTCATCCTCGCCTTTTGCAACGATAATACCTTCAGGAGTAGCACCTTTAATCGGAGTACCGATTTTGAATTCCACACCTTTTTTCTCAAGATAAGACACAGCATAGTCCACTAATTCTGGATCGAAACCCGGAAGAACAGCTGGTGCTGCTTCTACACAGTACATACGAACTTTTTGGAAATCGATATCGTATTCTTTACAAAGTTCAGGGACACGGTTAGCTAATTCTCCAAGGAATTCGATACCCGTAAATCCTGCTCCACCAACAACGATTGTCAAGCGATCTTCATTTTTCTCAACTTCTGAGCTGTAAGTAGCAAATTGCAATTGAATATGATCACGGATTTTACGTGCAGTGTTTACGTTAGAGATAGAGAAAGCATATTCTTTTAACCCTTGGATTCCGAAAGTTTCAGATTCTGGTCCGAGTCCTACCACAAGGAAATCATAAGAAACTTCGTCGTTTTCAAGAATAACTTTTTTATCTTCTGTTTTAACTTCTAAAACAGAGTCTTGGATGAATTTAACTTTACTGCTGTTGATTACACTTTTGATTGGGTAACGCACACGATCGTGGTGAAGAGTTCCAGCGGATGCTTCATGTAGCCAGGTTGTTTCATAGTGGTAATCATTTTTGTTAACTAATACGATTTCTGCTTCATTTTGACCTAATGCTTTTTGTAAACGAGTAACGGTCATTAATCCACCATAACCTGCTCCTAAAACAACGATAGTTGGCTTTTTCAAAAGTATTCGTCCACCTTTACGATATTTTCTTGTGATGCTTCCCATAACTAAAATCTATTGACTATCTTATAATTTCCATTATAAAAAGCACTCTTATACACTTGTGACTTATTTCACGTACTATTTCAAAATTGTCATAAAAAGTTCATAAAAATTTTACAAAATGATGTCTAAGTAAATATTAGTCGTTTTCCTAACCTTTTTCAAGTAACAATCTGAATTTTTTCTTAATTAAAATACAGATAAAAAATGACACTAATTACTTAGTGGTTATGCAGTATTTTACTACTCTTTTTATAGCAGAAAGAGCACTTTTACCTACTTGACATAGGATAGCGAAGTACATTCTCATTCTAATTTATTTAGCACGCCTCTCTTATTGTCAAAACTTTCTCACTTTTCGAATCTTTCTCCGTTTTTTAAAACTTTATCTATGGTAAAATAAGAGAATAAATTTTAGCAAACCTAGTATATCGGAGGGATAACGTTGGAAGTTAATGAAAAAGTTTATGATATTACCATCATTGGCGGCGGCCCAGTCGGACTATTTACTGCATTTTATGGTGGCATGAGACAAGCATCCGTGAAAATCATTGAGAGTCTCCCACAATTAGGCGGGCAATTATCAGCCCTTTATCCTGAGAAATTCATTTATGATATCGCAGGTTTCCCTAAAGTACGCGCTCAGGAATTAGTCAATAATTTGAAAGAGCAAATGGCAAAATTTGAACAAACCGTAGTCTTAGAACAATCCGTTAAACAAGTAGAAAAGCAAGTCGATGGCGTATTCAAGCTAACGACTGATAAAGAAATTCATTATTCTAAAACTATTATTATTACAGCTGGGAATGGAGCATTCCAACCGCGCCGCATCGAAATTGAAGATGCAAAAAAATACGAGAGCAACAACCTGCACTATTTCATCGATGACCTTAATCATTTTGAAGGCAAAAAAGTGGTGGTCTTCGGAGGCGGGGATTCAGCAGTCGACTGGGCACTAATGCTTGAGCCTATCGCTGAGAAGGTAAGTATCGTTCACAGAAGAGATAAGTTCCGTGCCCACGAACATAGTGTAGAAAATCTTAAAAATTCAAAAGTTGAAGTAAAAACCCCTTACATACCTGCAGAATTGATTGGTACTGAAAATCAAATCCATACAGTGGTCCTTAAGGATACGAATGGTGAAGATACAGAAACTTTAGAAGTAGATGCAGTTATTGTCAACTACGGTTTCGTTTCTTCTCTGGGTCCCATTAAAGAATGGGGACTTAATATTCAGAAAAATAGCATCTTAGTGAACTCCAGAATGGAAACAAACATCCCCGGAATCTATGCTGCAGGAGATATTGCAACCTATGACGGCAAAGTCAAATTAATTGCAAGTGGTTTTGGCGAGGCTCCAACCGCTGTTAATCATGCTAAGCAATATATTGATCCAAAAGCAAAAGTCCAGCCTATGCACAGCTCCTCTATGTTTTAATAAACAAACTTTCAATACAACGCATGAACCGGCATAATCAAAGCCGGTTTTTTTATTGTCCCCATTTTCCGACTGTGGATAACTTTTTTTTCATGAATTATCCACAGTATTAACCTTGTTTTATAACGGGTAGAGAATATTAGTAAAAGAGAAAAAAGAATGCACATATGAATATTTTAATTGCAGGAGCTAACGGAACAACTGGAATGCATATATTATTGAAGAATTATCAAAAAATCCACAACTTACAGTGTATGGATTGATCCGGAAAGAAGAACAAGCTCGGACACCCTATACTTGCAGATTAGGGGGTAATGTGGATAAAGCAGTGGATAACATGAAAGCGATCATATTTACAGCCGGACCCAGACCAAAAACAGGACCCGATAAAACGACAGCTGTGGATAAGAATAGGGCAATTAAACTAATTGATGCTTCTAAGATGAAAGGTATCAATCTTTTTGTAATGATAAGCTCTGATGGTTCTGATAATCCACAACAAGCTCGCCACTATCTCGAGGCAAAACATGATGCGGATGAACATTTAAAAGCAAGTGGAATGACTTACACCATTGTCCGTCAGTAGCATTGACCAATGACAAAGCTGTGGGCAAAATCACAGCTGAGGAAAAAGTCGACCATCCCCACAAATCAATTCCAAGAGCCGACGTTGCTACAGTTCTTGCTCATTCTGTCACATTTAATAAAACATTTGAGATTTCCAGCGGCAACCTTCCAATCAAGGAAGCTCCACAATATATAAAGTATCGCTTAATTAATAAGCATTAAAAAGGTGAGCACTTTAAAAAGTGCTCACCTTTTTTTCAACAATCAAGATTTCTTAGCAATTCTCCGGTGTACCAGCGTTCTTTGCTGTTTTGAAAGAAGACCCACAACCGCATGACGCGATAGCATTTGGGTTTTCAATTGTAAACCCTCCACCCATCATCGTTTGTTTATAATCAATCACTGTTCCATTCAATATATCTGCATCCTCTTTATCCACAAGGATCTTAATTTCAAACTGTTCCAGCTGGTCATCTTTCTCTCCGGGCTCTTGTTCGAAGCCCATTCCGTAGGATAATCCACTGCAGCCTCCGCCTTTAACAGCCACTCTTAAAAAGGAACCTTCTTCACCATTTTGCTTCATCATTTCTTTTATCTGAAAAGCAGCAGCTTCCGTTATTTGAACAACTTCACTCACAATAAATCCCTCCTTCTTCTGATATGTGAGATAGACAATTTCTCCTTATAGTATATACCAAAGAATTTCACCCGCTCAATTTTCCAGCTCGAAAAAATTAATCTTCCATCTCCTATTTTACCAACATTTAATAAAAATTAGGTTATTATAAGGTATGTAGGTATAATGAACCGAGCAAATAGCCTTGATCTTAAAAGGGCCTCTATATGACAAAAGCATGGAATGTCTTCTGTCGAAAAAACATCAACTACAAAAAGGGTACGCTCTCGATTTGTTAAAGTAGCCAAATATGATACAGATTTTTGTCCCATTTATGCTGATTCCACTATCAACGCCCTCTTCTATAATATTTTTGTTTACCCTCACTGGTATTTTTAAGGTCATTATTCAAATGGCTAAGGACCTCTGGCAGGAAATCAAAGAAGAATCGTGTACAATCAGTGTCGCTCCGCTCAATGGATAATGAATCTTTTCCTATTTTATAACAATCAAAAAGACTACCCCAAAAGGAATAGCCTTTTTGATTGTTATTGATGATTAAAACATTTGATACTCATCAATAAACTTATATATTTTTTCTACCAGTTCATCCGTTGTATCCCCAAAAATCACTTCACCATTTACAAGTGCGTATAAGTTACTGGAACATCTACCACAATGACCCAGACAACCATATTCAATAATATCTAAATTAGGATCGCGTTCTAATCTTTCCAAAGCCTCTTGAGCACCACTGGCTAGATTGCTTACACAAAATTCAATAATCGGATACATTGTTTCACCTCATCGTTATTAACAATTCATCTTATTACATCTTCCATATACAGTCAATATTTACGCACAAAATATAAGCCGATTTTAAGATACCAGTTGTGATTTCCCTTTATATTCGTTATACTTTTGTCGGGGTATGTAAAACAAGAAAATCATTTATTTATTTTTATTCTTATTAAATTGGGGCATATATATTTAATTAAATTTTAAAGGGATTCATTTGGGGGAATCCTATAGTAGGACATTTACTTTTACAAGTGAAATAATTAACAAATTTTTCAAGAGATCAAATAAAGGGGAAAAAAACATATGAAGAATTTAGTCATACTTGGTGGTGGCTATGGTGGTATGCGCATGTTGCAAAGATTGCTGCCTAATCAGCTTCCTGAAAATGTGAGCATCACGCTTATCGACCGTAATCCTTATCACTGCTTAAAAACGGAATATTATGCTTTAGCAGCAGGTACCATTCCTGATCAGCACATCCGTGTTGCATTTCCAGAACATCCTCGCTTGAAGAACGTATACGGAGAAGTACTTTCCATCGATATGGAAAATAAACAAGTTATTTTAGAAAATCAAGAGCCTGTTGTTTATGATGATTTAGTTATTGGCCTTGGCTGCGAAGATAAATACCACAATATTCCTGGTGCAGACACACATACTTATAGTATCCAAACCATTGATAAATCACGTCGCACATATTCAGCATTGAATAATTTAGGTGCTGGTGCAACTGTATCAATAATTGGTGGAGGACTTAGCGGTGTTGAGTTAGCCAGCGAATTGATTGAGAGTCGTTCTGATTTAAATGTTAAGCTATTTGACCGTGGACCACATATTCTATCTGCATTCCCAGAAAGATTAAGTACCTTTGTCGAATCTTGGTTTGATAAACATACAATTGAAATTATTCATCATTCTAATATAACCAAAGTTGAACCAAACCTTCTTTATAATGGCGATGAAGCCGTTCAAAGTGACGTCATCGTCTGGACAGCTGGCATTCAGCCAAGTAAAATAATCCGCGATATGGATATTGAAAAAGACGGTCAAGGTAGAGCAGTACTGACGCCTCAGCATTTCCTTCCATCTAATGATAGCATCTTTGTAGTCGGCGACTGTGCTAGCCTGCCGCATGCACCAAGTGCCCAATTAGCGGAATCACAAGCTGAACAAATCGTCCAAGTCCTTGTAAAAAAATGGGCAAATGAACCACTTCCAGAAAGCTTCCCTACCATGAAATTAAAAGGGACATTGGGTTCCCTTGGGAAGAAACAAGGTTTCGGTCTTGTGGCAAATCGTCCTATTACTGGAAGAGTAGCACGCCTGATGAAATCAGGAATTCTATGGATGTATAAATACCATAACGGTTGATTCAAGATTTCATAAACTGACCCAAGAAGTTGCGACAAGCTTCCAAACGGGTCAGTTTTTTTATTTTCTTTCCATTATATATCCCTTAAGCTTTATATCCGTATTTCTCCATCACTTCCACCACTTTTTTAAGGCGCACATTTCCTTCTGCAACGATTTCATCCTCAATGATGACAAGCGGATAAAATAAATCTTCTTCAATCATCTTTGCTACAAAGCTTTTTTGCTTAATATTTTCTGGAGGATTAAACATATCGATATATGAAATTTTAAAGTTCTGCTCAGGAAACTTTCTCGTTAAAGCAGCTTCTAGCCACTCACACGTATCTTTCGAAGAGGGAAGATTTACACAACTTGCACAAACCTGTTCCGCCCCATATACTTCTATCTCAATTTCTTTCTTTACCATACTCTTCCTCCTTTATTTTAGTTTTTTAGCTTCATTTCGATAACTTTTTAAAACCATTCACCTGTTCCTAGCTTACTTGAATAAGATAGATTATTTTTCCGCAAGCTACAGTTGGATTTTTTACTATCTTCGCATTATAATATGATTAGGAAAGGAGTCGATTGCAATGTCTGACCAAACAATGGAAGCCCAAGTTCAAGATGTTCTAGATAAGCTTCGTCCGTTTCTTCTTCGTGATGGCGGTGACTGTGAACTAGTTGACGTAGAAGATGGAATTGTAAAATTACGATTACTAGGAGCTTGCGGAAGCTGTCCAAGTTCGACCATTACGCTAAAAGCTGGGATTGAGCGTGCTCTTCTTGAAGAAGTTCCCGGCGTAGTGGAAGTAGAACAAGTTTTCTAATAGCCTTTATAATAACGTATAACGTATATTAGCTAGAGTATCACTTCAGCTAATATACGTTCAACCATTTTAGATACACACAGCCAAGAACCTTTTTTGCCTGTTATAGAAATAAAGCTGACTCCTCTTTCGGTCCTATCAATTGAATTGATACGGCTTTTGAAGGGGTCAGCTTTTTTTATAATTAAAGAGTAAGTATATGAAGCAGGTATGGCTCACGATTTAATAAAGTTCAATTCCTTCTTTTCTTCCTCTGATAAGATCGCTGTATGGCTGCCATCGTTATCAATTTGCAACTCTTTCACTTGAAAGTCCGGAAAGATTTCTGTCAAACTTGAAATCACACTGCCTGCTTTTTCGGCAGAGACCAAGCACAGAACAGTGGGACCTGCACCACTTAGTGCAGTACCATACGCACCTTCATTAAGAACAACCTCTTCTATTTGTGCTAAATGAGGCACTAGCCCAGCCCTATATGGTTGATGAAAACGATCATTTTGCATCATTTTACCGACAAGATTCCAATCATTCGACAAGATTCCAGCAAGCAAAACATTGGCTGCCGCACTTCCGTTTATCGCTTCTTTATAGGGAAGCGAATTTGGAAGAACATTTCTTGAATCCTCTGTAAGCAATTCAAAATCAGGAATGACTGCAATTACCTTAACGCCCTCAATTGGAAACGAAAGGACATCTGTTCTTTCCTCTGTATGCAATCCTACAACCAATCCACCGTAAACTGAGGCCCCTGCATTATCAGGGTGCCCTTCAAAGAGAGAGGCATGTCTATTCTTTTCCTCATCAGATAAATGGAGTTCACCTACCAGGTTTGCTAATTCAATACCTGCTACAATGGCAGATGCACTGCTTCCGAGGCCCCTGGCAAGTGGGATTTCACTTGAAACATAAAGGCGACATGGGGAAAGTTCTTTTCCATAAGAAGCTGCCGTTTTCTTGGCAATTTGAACAATATAATTACTATCATCCCCAGGGAAAACAGACATTTCCTCAGACAGCGGGATAACTTCCCAATGGTCTGATAAAGATCCGTGTACTTCTAAGTAAAGTCCTAGGGCCAGGCCGATTGAATCGAACCCTGGTCCTAAATTGGCCGTACTCGCTGGTACACGGATCAAGAACATCTCAGAATCTGCACTCATGCCTGTTTCACACCTTGCAGATGTTCTAAAATAATCTCTTCATCCATTGGCAGTAACGTTGGTTGAATTGTACTTGTATCAACTGCCACATTCGGATCTTTCAAGCCATTCCCTGTTAGCACCGCTACAATCTTGCTTCCCTTTTTAATTTCACCGCTTTTTAATTGTTTATAAATACCTGCAATAGATGCACATGATGCTGGTTCAGCAAATACTCCTTCTTTTTTCGCAAGGAAATGATAAGCTTCCAGTATTTCTTCGTCGGTCACCTCATCAATTTTACCGTTAGATTCGCTTGCTGCTTCCACAGCGAATTTCCAGCTTGCAGGGTTACCAATACGGATAGCTGTTGCAATTGTTTCAGGATTTTCAATGATAGTGTCCCGAACAATCGCAGCGGCGCCTTCCGCCTCGAACCCTCTCATTTCAGGGAGTCCCGTTTGTTTCATCTCATTATATTCTTTAAACCCTTTCCAGTAAGCAGTAATATTCCCTGCATTTCCAACTGGAAGCGCCAAAATATCAGGTGCCGTGCCTAGGGCGTCACAGATTTCGAACGCGGCCGTCTTCTGGCCTTCAATCCTAAATGGGTTTACCGAGTTCACAAGAGTAATTGGTGAACTCTCACTAAGTGAACGAACGATATTTAATGCTTGGTCAAAATTTCCTTCAATCGAGATAACCTCAGCTCCGTACATAACAGCTTGAGCAAGCTTACCCATTGCAATTTTCCCCTCTGGAATAACGACGATACAGCGTAGGTTAGCACGCGCTGCATAAGCTGCTGCAGCTGCTGATGTATTCCCAGTAGACGCACAGATGATTGTGTCACTGCCCGCCTCGATTGCTTTGGCAACAGCCATGACCATTCCGCGGTCTTTAAACGAACCCGTCGGATTCGCTCCTTCATATTTTACATGCAGGTCGATTCCCCACTCTTCAGATAAACGGTTTAGTTTAATTAAAGGTGTGTTTCCTTCTAATAGGGAAAGTGCAGGTGTATTTTCATTTACAGGTAAAAATTCTTTATATTCACTAATTAGTCCTTGCCAGCTCATTTGATGTTCTCTCCTTCAACTCGGTATGTGCTTTTGACTTCTCTTACCATATTGTAATCATGTAATTTCTGCTTTATTTGTTCAAATGCTGCCAAAGAGGCTGTATGTGTAACCAGTACGATTTCGGAAGATTCTTTTTCATCCAGCGGCAGTTGAAGGATTTTGTCGAATCCAACCCCATGCTCTGCAAATAAATTCGTGATTCTAGCTAAAACGCCCACTTCATCCTGTACATGCAACCGGATAAAGAACTTAGCAAAAATCTCAGTAGCATCTTTTAATTGTTTCGGGTACTGCGGTGAAACAGCACTTCGCCCATTAACACCTAGTCTCATATTCTTGATGACCGTTACCATATCTGAAACAACAGCAGTCGCGGTCGGCAGGCTACCAGCCCCTGGTCCGTAAAACATCGTTTCTCCTACAGCTTCCCCATAAACATATACCGCATTATATTCATTATTTACCGATGCTAATGGATGTGCTTCTGGAAGCAAGGCTGGTTGGACGCTTACTTCAACCCTATCTCCAGCTCTAGAAGCCACTCCAATCAATTTCATTGTATAGCCCAGCTTTTTACTGTATCTCAAATCCTCTTCAGAAATCTCAGTAATCCCCTGTACCTCAACATCATGTAAGCCAATATTCATTGAGAAACCAAGAGTCGATAGGATCGCCATTTTTCGGGCCGCATCCAATCCCCCTACATCAGCTGTTGGATCAGATTCTGCAAATCCTAGCTCTTGTGCTTCCTTTAATACGTCTTCATAGGGTCTGCCTTCTTTGCTCATTTTCGTTAAAATGAAGTTCGTCGTTCCATTGACAATTCCCATCATTTTTGTGATTCGGTCAGAAGATAATCCATCAACAAGACCTCGCAAAATCGGTATTCCCCCTGCAACACTTGCTTCATAGAACAAATCACATTGATTCTCAGTGGCCAATTCCAGCAGTTCCGGACCATATAAGGCCATCAGATCTTTATTAGCCGTTACGATATGCTTTTTATTGTTCAACGCTTCTATTAAATAGTTGCGTGTTTCTTCAATTCCGCCCATAACTTCAATAACTACATCAATCTCAGGATTCGAAAGAATATCCTCTGGATTGGAAGTTAACATACTTTTATCAATATCAACAAGGCGCTCCTTCGTCGTATCCTTGACAAGTATCTTATTAATTGATATTGAACAACCTACTTGATGCATGAGCTTGTCCTGATGACTTTCGATAATTTGTACGACTCCTGATCCGACTGTACCTAACCCCAATAACCCGATCGAGATGGTTTTCATATTTGGTTCCCCCTTAAAAACTGTTTACCTGAAGAAAACATTTGTATTTGTATAGTAGACATTATATGTTTTTTTTATTTAATTATCAATAGTTAGAAAATACAGTCTTCAAGATTTTTTTCTTCTATCCCTTGAAAGAGTAAGATCGAATAC